>CAZECE010000093.1:0-5105 GCA_964510525.1 uncultured Pseudomonadales bacterium
ATTGTTCTTTTGTTTTGGTTTTCGTGCTGGGTTGAGTAAAGGATAATAAATGCGGATAAACTTGATGTTTACTTTGTTTGTTTTTTGATAAGATTCAGTTGTTTATAGTGCAAAAGCATAGTGCAAAAGCATAGTGCAAAAGCATAGTGCAAAAGCATAGTGCAAAAGCATAGTGCAAAAAGCATAGTGCACCAGTATAAGATGTTAGGGTGATATGAAAATTTCAGGGATTGGAGTTGGTAGCTTACCGAGCAACGTTAAGGCGGGGCGGGTTTCTCAGCGAGAGACCAAGCCCGCTCAGTTGTCGCCTAAAGAGCTCTCGCAACTGCAAAAATTGAATGCTACCACCCTGATTGATAAGCCGCAGGGCAAAGCCTTAAACGAAGCCAGGTTGTTTTCTCAGTCTTCTACCAGCCCGGGGTCTCTGGGCAGTATTTATCAGGTTGCCAGTAACCAGCGCACCATCGAAGCCCGAGAAATGGGGCAGTTGGTTGAGCAAGGGACCTTACTTAATGCGTTGAACCGCGCTCAATTTGATGCCACTTCCAGTCAGTTAGAGCGGCTGGACATGTCGCAAATCCAACTGTTGCTTGATCCCAATCGGTCCACGCAAGAGCTACAAGAAGCTTTAGGGCTTTCTTCCATAGCCATTCGGCAGGCGCAAGAAGCCTTAGGGCGCCTGGGCCTGCAAGACGCTCGGCAAGCGGTTGAGTTAACTCAAGCTTTTTTCAAGGCGGGTCAAAATACGGCGCAAACGCAGCATATGGGTGGTAAAACGCCTGAGAATTTGGACCGTAACTGGGGGCATCTGTATTCGGGTGAAAAGCGTATCCATCGGTTCTTTTTTAATGCATTTGGTTTAAGCCGAGAAGCGCCCACGATGAACATACCTTTCGGTACCAGTAGAACGGTACAGCCTGATGGGCAGTTTGAGTATCGAGCGCCGCTGATGGGCAATCAGGCAATGATGCTCAAAGGCATGATCCAGCCAGAGCGATTGCTGGGCTTAGGCATCTTGGCGTCTTGGCGGTACTTGAGCAACTGGACGGCCGAGCGCTTTGGCGATCGGCATGTAAACATCTTTGGCGTCGAAGTGGAAGTCGAGCCAGTAACCGAGGTTTACACGGATTTTTCAGCGTTAAACGAAGAACCGGATAAAGACACGGCCGAAGCGTTTCAACGTCACATGCTGAATTATGGCAAAGACACCATCCGACTTAAGTCCAAGCTGCATGATTCTCATGGCAATGTCGTTGCTTACGTCACCACAAAGTTTGCGGTGATGTTGGCGCAAGCCGGGCAGCAAAAGGCCGGGGAAACCCAAGAAGAGCAAACTGCCATGGGGCAAGATTCACCTTTGCTGAGTCATGGCAAGCGGCCTAAATTAAGCTTAAGAAAACTTCTCAAATCATTGATTCACCGCAGAGGGGCGGACGTTGAGTAACTTGGCTGCTTCGGCCAAGCGCTTGCCAGTCGTTTGTGCAATTTGAGCCTCTTCTGGCGTTAACTCTGCACAGTCATCGTGTTTGTTACCGGCGACCTGAGTGGCGCCATAGGGCGTGCCGCCCGATGTGGTTGTGTTTAACGCGGCTTCACTGTAGGGCACACCCAGCAACATCATACCGTGATGCAATAACGGCAAAGACATCGTAAACAGTGTGGTTTCTTGGCCACCGTGCAAGCTGTTGCTGCTGGTAAACACCGTCGCCGGCTTGTCGATCAGTGCGCCTTCAAGCCAAAGGTGGCTGGTGTTATCCAAAAAAAATTTCAAAGGCGCGGCCATGTTGCCAAAGCGCGTTGGGCTGCCCAGTGCGAGACCACTGCAATGGCGCAGGTCGTCATCGGTGGCATAGAGATCGCCTGTTTCAGGAATGTCCGATGGATGGGGTGGGGTATTGGTCGGTATTGCTGTAGCATTCGTTTGCAGCCTGGGTACCGTGCGAATTTTGGCGTCCATTCCCGCCTGTCGTACACCGCGAGCGATTCGGTGCGCTAAGGCTCGGGTGGCACCATTGGCGGAGTAATAAAGAATTAATAGATAGGGTTCCATAGGGTTCGTCTCGTGTTAAATGAAGGGAAACATTAAATCATGGAGTCGCTTTCACTCACAACCTCAGAGCTGCAGCAATGGATGCTGGCTCAGTCGCCAGAAAAAAAACGCGTCTACATTACGGCCAATAGGCGTTTGGCAAAGGCCATAAAAGGCGTGCTGTCTTCGGCGCTGGTCGCGGGGCCCTCGTCACTGGATGTCTTACCTGAAGTGATGACATGGGAATCCTGGTTGCAACAGTTGTGGTGGCCACTGCAGCTTTCTAAAAGTAACGAGTCTTCAAGAGCGCTGCTAAGCATGCCGCAGGTGCATCATGCTTGGTGGGGGATTGTTGGCAAAAACCATGCGTATGCCAAATCGGTCGACCAGGCGTATGTGCGTTATTTGTCGGCTGAGAAGATCAGTGGTTTGCCGATAGGGGTGCTGTGCGGTGAAACCCATGTGGTGCAAACGGAGCAACAGAGTGAGTTTGTGAATTGGGTGAATGCCTTTGAGGCGATGTTAGCGGAACGGCGCGCGGTGCATCCAGCTCAGTTCGAGTTGGATTTATTGAACCTGGACATCGAAGCTTGTTTAGGGCCTGTTGAGTTGGTGTGGTTGGGGTTTGTTGAGTGGTCAGCTTCGCAGCGGCTTTGGGTAGAAAAAATTACCAACAGCACGGATTGCTCTCAAGTTCAAATTAAATGGTTGGCTGAACCGGGCTCGATTCAGGCTCGCTCTCCGGGTCATACTCAGGCGCATCAGGTTGCGCACGACGACAAAGCGGAATTTTTTCAGGCGCTCGGTTGGGCGTATGCGCATCTAACCGAGTTTTCCATACCTGACTTGGCCGCAACCGACCCGGCCACCAACGATTTGGTCACAAACGATAAGGCAAAAGTGGTGATTCCTGAGGTGGCGATCGTTGCTCCTCGATTGACGGATCAGCGCACCCAGTTACTGCAGTGGGCGCGAGAGTACGTCCAACAAAATCCCGCCTGTGATTTGGCTCAGCTGGGATTTACGGGCGGCAGTGCATTATGGGATGTGCCGCTTGCTAAGGCATCGCTGACGGTATTTCGTTTACTGAGCGAGACTTGGCAGCTCTCTGATGTGATCGCGTTTCTGCAATCTTCTTTTTTTTCAGGCGCGTTGCCATTTGATGATGCTCGATGGGTGCAACTGTTTCAAGACGGCCCCCAGGCTGCGCCTGCCAGCGTTTTTATTGAATTCTTGCAGAGGCACGAGAGGTTAAACGATGTGTCTTTGACGTCTTCATCGACAGCTCTAGCCAATTCGTTAACACAGGTGTCCAAACAACTATCCAAACAACAATCGCTGTCGGCATGGTGTGATCTTTGGGTTAAGACGTTAAATGCGTGTCATTGGCCAGGTGAGGCCACATTAACGTCTCAGGAATATCAGGCCTTCAAAAAATGGCAAACGCTGCTAGAGAGCCTGAAGCAGGTGGATCTGTCCAATGAGTCAATCAGCTATGAGGACGCCTTAGGGTGTATTGAATACCAACTCAAGCACACGCTGTTTGAAATTGAATCCGAGGTGACGCCCATTACTGTGATGGGATTATTTGAAGCCATTGGGTTTGGTTTTGAAAACCTTTGGCTGTTGGGGATGACGGAACGGCAATGGCCCCCTGGCGAGGCTGTCAATCCATTTGTGTCGGAACAGGTCCGATCACTCACTGATACGCTCAGCCCATTGGTCTGGGCGGAGTCTGTGTTATCGAACTTTCAGGAGCAATGTGCTCACTTGCGGTTGAGCGCCCCTTTGTTAGTCAATGGTCAGACACAAACACCCGCGCAAGCTTTGGCTGACTTCCCTGAAATAACCGTGGTTGAATCGCTGGTTCTCGAACCGCCTCCGCTGGTGTTGCCTGAGGTGGAGTGCTTAGAAGAGGACGTCGGCGTTCCGTTGCTTCATGGTACAGTGGTCCGAGGCGGTGCTACTTTGCTGCGCACGCAAGCGGAATGCGCATTTAAAGCCTTCGCACAACACACTTTGGGGTTGTCACCTTATTTTCCGGTGGGGGCAGGTTGGCAGGCTTTCGAGCGAGGCCAGTTTGTTCATGAGTTGTTGGAAAAATTTTGGCAGCAGTATTCTGACTCAGAGCAATTGAGTGAACTATCGGAAGAAGCGATAACGGCGCTGGTCGAATCCATTATAGAAGACATTAAAAACGCGTTTGATGCGCCCAGGCATCGTGGACTAAATCAATTGTTATCAGAGGGTGAGCAGGCTCGAATAAAAAACATGGCCATCGAGTGGTTGCAACATGAAAAAGGCCGAGCACAATTTAAAGTCCTGGCGGTAGAAACCAGTATGCAAGTCTCCGTTGGTCCAATCAGTTTGAAGTTGCGCTTGGACCGGTTGGATCAATTAGCCACGGGCGAGTTGGTGCTCATCGACTACAAAACTGGATTGGTCAATGTCAATGATTGGATGAGTACGCCCTGTGTGGCGCCTCAAATGCCGCTTTATGCGATTACGTGTGCGGAAGACATTGCGGGTATTGTTTACGGCAACGTGCAACCAGCCAAGCCGTCTTTGCGAGGTGTTGGTTCAGATGTGCAACTCTATGAGTCACCCCCTCCCTATTTAAAAACAGCAGTGACTGACATTCAGGGATGGCCGGCTTTAAAAAATCGCTGGTCAGAAGAGTTTAAACAGCTGGCCGCTGACTTTGCCGAGTCGCGCCCGACGTTGAACCCCATTGACGGAGATGCCACCTGCGCGCAATGCGATATGCAGTCGGTGTGTCGGGTGAAGGATTTACAGGTGGTGTAATGACAGAAGAAATGTTGCAGGGTAGAGAGTTGCAGCGGGCGTTAGCAGTCGAAGACGATGCCAATGTTCGTCTTGAAGTCCTAGAACAATAACAACACCCTGAGTTTCGCCTCTGGCGAAAAGTGAAGAACCGTGAACAACAGGAAGAACGCCAGTTTCACAGGAAATTGGTCTTAGATCTTCAGCACCACGGCCATCAGAACGCTTACCTTCTTCAAGAATGAGACGACGAATGTTACCACTGTTGATTTTACCAAAAGCAGTTTTCAGG
>CAZECE010000094.1:0-19832 GCA_964510525.1 uncultured Pseudomonadales bacterium
CCCCTTGGGGTGGGACTGACGCAACAGTACCCTCAATTAACTTCAGCAAAGCCTGCTGAACACCTTCACCGGAAACATCTCGAGTAATAGAGGGGTTGTCAGATTTACGAGAAATTTTGTCAATTTCGTCGATGTAAACAATACCGACTTGGGCCTTCTCAACATCATAATCACATTTCTGAAGCAGTTTCTGGATGATGTTTTCAACATCTTCACCCACATAGCCTGCTTCCGTCAGAGTCGTTGCATCTGCGATCGTGAAAGGCACATTTAACACCCTGGCCAATGTTTCAGCCAACAGGGTCTTACCGCTACCGGTTGGGCCAATAAGCAAAATATTACTTTTACTCAGCTCGACTTCTTCATTAGATTTTGATCTGAAATCCCCAGCTCGTAAACGCTTGTAGTGATTATAAACCGCCACCGAAAGTACGCGCTTGGCACGCTCTTGACCAATAACATAGTCATCTAAGATGTCTTTGATTTCTTGAGGGACTGGCAGACGATCCGTACTGACCTCAGAAGCCTCTTCTTGCACCTCTTCACGAATAATGTCATTGCAAAGGTCAACGCACTCATCGCAAATAAAAACCGAAGGGCCGGCGATCAGCTTACGTACTTCGTGTTGGCTTTTACCACAAAAAGAACAATAAAGTAGCTTAGCTCCTGAATCATCTCCAGTACCGTCGTTTTTATCAGACATAAACTTTCCTCAGTAAAGACACTCTTTTCTCAGTAAAGGCGCTGTATAAAGCCACTATTACTAAATACCATCAGGCTTCTTTAATTTATAAATTTAACAGCCTCTATAAAAGATGCCGCTAAATGGCGCTATTTTCAAGTAAACTAGGTTACAAATTACAGAGGTTTGTAACCAAATGATGCGAGAAAGCCGAGGCTATTAAGCATCTTCCGTTTCCGCAGCACCTGATCGCGATTCTAAAACATCATCAACCAAACCGTACTCTTTGGCATCTTCAGCACTCATAAAGTTGTCTCGGTCAGTATCTTTTTCAATTCTTTCAATATCTTGCCCAGAGTGCTTGGCCAATACGGCGTTCAATCGCGAACGTATCGACAGAATTTCTTTAGCATGGATCTCAATATCTGACGCCTGGCCTTGAAACCCACCTAAAGGCTGATGGATCATGACCCGAGAATGAGGGAGGCAGAAGCGCTTACCTTCGGCACCCGCCGCCAACAAGACCGACCCCATGGAACAAGCCTGACCGACGCACAGTGTACTTACATCTGGCTTAATGAATTGCATGGTGTCATAGATGGCCATGCCAGCCGTCACCACGCCTCCTGGGGAGTTGATATAAAGATGAATATCTTTATCGGGATTTTCTGATTCCAAAAAAAGCAACTGAGCCACAATCAAGTTCGCCATATGATCCTCAACCTGGCCCACCAAAAAGATGACCCGCTCTTTAAGCATACGAGAAAAAATATCGTACGAGCGTTCACCGCGAGCCGACTGTTCGATCACAATAGGCACATAGCCTGCGGCTTTGGTATGCATTGAAGACAGATGCGTTAATTGATCTTGGTTGGCCATCACAGTCATATGTTTTCCTTTAAGTTACAATCCCTTAGCCTTAAAGCTGAAGCAGACCTTAAGACAACTCTCTAAACCCTTTAAAACAAAGGTTCATTCATTATGAATCATCTTATAAGAAAATCCATCATTATGACTATTTCATAGCGTCCTCATAAGAAGTGGCCTCAACAGACAAGTCAATTTTAGAGAACATCAAATCGAATGCCTTATCTTCCGTAATCAACTGATCTAAGCTTGATTTAAACTCAGGATTGGTTAGATACCACTCTTTGACCTGATCAGGGTTATCATGCCCTGCCGCCAATGAAGCCGCTTTTTGCTCCCGCAGATCATCAGAAATATCAATGCTTTCCAAACCTTGGACCACATTATTAACAATTAAGGCTCTGCGCACTGTGTTTTCCGCTTTTTTATTCAGCTCTTCGTTATCAGCAAAAATTTTGTCCAACACATCCGAGCTTAACTGACCACCCAGCTGCTTACTGAACTGCTGTTTTTCTTGCTCTAATTGATGCTGAATCAGTGCCTTAGGCAACTCAAACGGGTGTTTTTCTATTAACGCTTCTAATAAAGCATCACGAGCTTCGGTTTCTGTGCGCTTCACCATTTCACGTTGCATATTATCCTTAACAGACTCCCTGAATTCGGCCATCTCACCGGATTCGATGCCAAACTCTTTAATGAAGTCTTCATCGACTTCAGGCAATATTTGTCGCTCGATTTTCTTGACGGTTATTTTAAATTCAGCAAGCTTGCCCTGTAAGGATTCCTCTTGGTAATCATCAGGAAAAGTGACCTGAATGGCACCTTCATACCCTTTCGTCATACCAACCAGCTGCTCTTCAAATCCGGGAATAAAGGCTTTGGCACCAATCGTAACGGCCGCATCTTCCGCTGCACCGCCATCAAACGGCTCGCCCTCAATAGACCCTGAAAAGTCGATGGTCAGCTTATCGCCCTCAATTGCGGCATCCTCTTCTGAAGCCTCATCCCACTCGGCTTTCTGCTCTTGAATTTTTACGATCATTTGATCGATATCTGCATCCGTAATCTCCGCCGTTTTCTTGGCGATGGAAACACCCTCATATTGATCAACAACAACCGTTGGAAAAACTTCGACCACGGCAACAAACTCAAGATCATGACCTTTTTCATTTTTGGTCAGATCGATATGCGGTTGGCCAACCGGCTCTAACGACTCTGAGGAAACAGCCTCTTGGTACGCCTTATCAATCGCCTCAACAACGACTTCCTGGCGCAAAGAAGCACCGTAGCGACGCTTAATTTCTTTTACAGGCACTCGCCCTTTACGAAACCCTCTGATATGCGCTGTTTTAGCGACATCTTGAACTTTTGCTTCAATTTTTTCGTCAATTTCATGACTGGGTACTGAAATCGTCAGTCGACGCTCTACATCAGAGGCACGCTCAAGCGAAACTCCCATGGCTTTATCCTCAAAGAAAGTTAAGTGGTATCGGGGGCAACCCGGTTTGAAAGCTAAAAATGGGGTGAGCGATGGGGCTTGAACCCACGACCGCCGGAATCACAATCCGGAGCTCTACCAGCTGAGCTACGCCCACCATGACATTTACCGTTATATTAATTTCCACATTCGACGTTTCTGGCGCGCCCGGCAGGACTCGAACCTGCAACCCTCGGCTTAGAAGGCCGATGCTCTATCCAGTTGAGCTACAGGCGCTATCCAATTGGGCTTAAGGCATATTTGGTCGGGGTAGAGGGATTCGAACCCCCGACATCCTGCTCCCAAAGCAGGCGCGCTACCAGACTGCGCTATACCCCGAAACCACCATAAGCGTCGAGGCAGCGATTATATACAGGAATATTGGAATTGGCGAGCCTACAAAGGCCACTTAAATACTAAAATTTACCACAGTGGAAATATCACTCTCTAAACCAAAGCCATCCAAGATACTCACACCAACCACGTAATCACCTGACGTTAAGTCTTGCAACGTGATTTGAGGCGTATTTCCAGCTGACTGATAGAGCGCAAGATCGGATTCAGAACTGCCAAAATAAACCTTATACTCAACCACCTCAGAAGGATCAAACGAGCTGCCATCCACTCGATAGGCCGGAACATCCCATGACACATCCACGTCAACCATAAATACCGTCGGGAGCACACTGAGAGAAATAGCATCAGAGGTCACCTCGCTCACCCCATTACTGACAACCACCTGATAGGTACCACCTTGAGCGCTCTCCAACTCTGACAAGGCCAAACTTGGCCCTACCTCCCCCGTCAAAGGCAGCCCATCAAAATACCACTGATAAGTCAAAAAATCAGAACCTGTTACGGTTACCGTCAAGACCACATCCGCACCTTCAGACACACTTTGATTGCCCGTCAGATCGGCAATTACCAAAGAGCCCGTCGCCGTTTCACTCAAAGAATCAGGAGTCAACTCTCTCTCATTACTATTAAGGGCATCGAATTCAGCATCACCAGACCCTCCGCCACACCCTAGCAAAGAGAGCAACACCACACCTAACACCATTACTGAATAAAATCGTCCCATTGCACTGCACCTGATTTATAAAGTACGTAGAGACTTTCAGTATTGCCTGACTGGAGAAAACTTGCGCAGCGTTTATGTAATGGACTGGTTAAAATGAGTTACAGACAGATAAAGGCTTGTGACAGAAGTCACAAAAAACAGGCATAGTGATTTAAAAGGAATGAAAGGCGCACCAGTAAAATCGAAAAAGCATAAAGGCAGATTGCCTTATAAGCTTATGAAGATAACCCCATTGACAATAACACCTATCAAGAAACGCTAGACGAGACAATGTGAGAATGAAGTTTGTTTTTTTTAGACCAAACATACTCTCCCGCCCGATACAGCGCCACATAGGCCAAAAGAACGCCTGTATAACTCAACCAATAAGGCGAAACTTTTTGCGCATACTCAAAGACCGTCAATTCTTTCGCCTCTGGCGCAAATAAAAAATACCCCAGATTTGAAATGAAAAACGCAGCCGTTGCCGCCAGCGCAGCAACGCAGGACAGCCGCACCATCTGACTGACCCCCAGATCATTTACAAAAGAAAATCGAGGGGTATAGCGCCTACCGATATAAAACAATGCAGCATACGCAGGCACCAAAAAAGCATAACCTGATGTCAGACAAGCCTGACCAACACCTTGCACGCCCAGCGCCCAAGCATCAATAGCCACCGCTTCCAACATTAAACCCCAAAAATAAAGGGGTTTCTTCAGCAGTGCACCCGCTATAAAAAATACCGCCCACGAAGCATCCCAAAGATGCAAAAGCTCCCCAATAGGATGGACTCGAGTGACCACCATTCCAAAAGCCAATATCACAATAAGCATGCGATTATTCAAAACAAACCACCCATTTTTTCTAAAAAAACGCCATGATAAGCGTGCCCAACCTGAACAACCAGAGAAAGCAGCCAAAAAATAAACACAAAACTCAACATCAGGTTGACAAACATACAACACATTGGCAGTATGCGTAAACATTAGGGGATGATCTGTTTACCCCTACTGCATTCAGCGTCTTATAACAACATAACCCACGATGAATGCATCCGTTTCGAAGCGAGCTTTTTTGGCACAGAAACAATAACAAGAATTCACGTGCTGGAGATCAGAGGTTATAACAATAAGACACCCGATCTCCACTTCTTTTTTTATTTACCATTTCTACCTAAACGACTTCAGCCAACTCTTCCTTGTTAACTGTGTCCGTTTCAACTACGCCTGCTAAAATTTCATCCGCTGTTGGAGTGTTTTCATCTAAACCGCCAAAAGCAGCACACACATCCTGAATCAGTTGAGATAACTCAAACGCCATAACCGAAAACGCGGCATCAAACTGTTCGAGCTGTGATTCAGAACCCGATTCCTCAGCTTTTTCAACAATGCCATCTAAAAATTTCAGGCGTTTCAACGATAGCTGGTCATCCATTACAAACTCAAGACCTTCGCGCCAAACAAGACCTAACTTCTGTACTTTCATACCGGCAGTCAAATGCCCTTGAATCTCAGCGGATGTTAACGATTGCTGTTTGCAAGAAATAGAGCCCCCTTCATCAGACTGATCCACTAATTCGGCTTCATGACCCAACTCAAACCCGGTTGGCACAGGGATCTCCTGTAACACCCAGCGAGTCATAATCGCACAGGGAATTTGCGTTGACTTTATGGGTACAACCGATAAATTACCAGCCGCCTCTCTCAAAGCAATCAGCAACTCTTCGGCACGACCTGCAGAAGAAGCATCAATAACAAGCCACTCTTTATCGGCCGTAATAAACGCATAGGTAAAATGTGTTTTAGGCAATGCTTTAGGAAGTAACGTTAGGATCACTTCTTCTTTTAATGTTTGCCGTTCTTTTTTTCCAACATTGCGAGCTTCTTTCGCAGAAATCAACGCCACCTTTTCATCCAGCTGCTCTTTAATCACACTGGCTGGTATGACTTTTTCTTCTTTACGAGCGCAGACCATCCAATTCCCCATAGCCGCATGCACCAGACTGTCGCTTCCCCTCCCGGCAGGCGACACCCAACCGTATTGCATCAGATCTTGTGAACCACAAGGCGTAAAAGCGGAAGACGACAAAGCTTGTTCCAATACGTCTTCTGCGACTTCAAAGGGTTTGGTAAAACGATATAACCGAATATTTTTAAACCACATACCACACTCTACTAAAAAAATTGGGGCGAATGATTATACTCAAGATCGAAAGCAGTCTGCAGCCTCTAATAAAAGTAATTCAACGCGAATTGCAAAAAACCATCTTGGGTAATAAAAAACAGCGGGTCTTGATCACTTTGATCTACGGCGCCCTGCCCCGAAATTTGCAAACTAAAGTCTTGACCTAAACGTCGCTCAAACTCAACCGTAATAAACGTATGTTGGTGATGCGCATCAATAATAACACCTGCTAATAACTGGGTATCCTGAATATTATTTAATGTGTAACGACCTCCGATGAACCAATCATGTTCAAAAGGTGTGGACGGAGATATCGAGTCACGTCCATCCCACAAATATTCTACCAACACCCCCACATCTGCCGCACTGTCGAACACTTGATAAAACGTATACTCAAAGCCAGCAATACTGGCTTCAAACGCATCCACTCGTGTTTCTCGATACATGATCTCAGATTTCAATAACACGGCTTCCCCCGTGTATTGAAAATCGAGACCAGTTTGCTGCATCAAATCATAAATGGGGCGAATCACATTACTGCCAGACACTTGCACAAGACGAGGCTCTCGACTGGTACCATCAAAATAAGCGATGCCTAAGTCGACCGCATCAAATACATGGCTGTAACGTATGGACCAATCCTGATGCTTATCTCTATCCGCAGACTCATAAAGTGTTAACTCGTGATTGACTAAGAAAGGCGGGCGAAAACGCCCGCCTTCACCAGAGAAAGCTTGCTCTCTGAAGCGCGGCAACCAAAAGAGGCTCAACTGCCCCGAGCCCAGCAGCCAATTCCAATTCACCATCGGCTGACCGAGCTTGTCTTCAAGATCAATATTTTCAAGAATATCCGTCTGGTTAATCACGTCTACTAAATGGCGTGACTCAGTGACCCCCCAAAACACTTTATTGATCCCCACTAACAGATCCCAGTCACCTTGCTCATAATACAAGTACAATTCACGCAAATCCCCATGGCTGCGCTCTTCATCTTGCCTGTCCTCTCGATAAAAACCCACAACATTAAATCGAAGGTCAAACCCTTCAAACTCCCAGGACCATTCCGGTTGAATAGACACACTGGTTTGACTGTCATGTAACTGACCAGCGTAGGCCGGACTCTCAACAAACACCCGTTGCTCAAGTTCAAGACCCAATAAGAAATCCGAATTCGCCCAAGTCAGCGAATGGTTACAACAAGCAAGACAGAACATCATGATGCCAAGAAACACCTTACTCTGTGCTCTCAGCCCTGGACCCCAAATCAAGTTTGGAGTGACGCTCTTATTTAGATTTTGATTACTCAACACCCCAACTAACGCAACTTCGTCAACCGGGTTTTGACAAAGTCTGAATCTTTTAAACCAACTCCAAACTGATAATCAGAATAACGCAACTCAGTTTCTTTTTTATTTTGATGGTTCACCATATGCAACAACTGAGCACGCCAATACGTGCCGTATTGTTTATACTCTTTTAGTTCCAACGTTTTTAACAAAGCGTCCCGCCGATTATAGAAATCGACTCGCCTGACTTGGGAGTGGGTCTGGTCAATCCACGAAACTTGTTTACTGTAACCTGAGTTTTCATATCGAGGAAAACGCACCACAACATCACACTCAAATTCACCACAGGGTTCTTCTCGCAACCAATCATAGGTGTATTTATTCAGTTCTAACGATGTAAAATCCTCAAACGCAAACTCTGATCCCACGAAAGGGCCGGATTTATTTTTTGAAGAAATACGTTTCACGCGTTTTAAAGCAGGTAAAAACAACCACTGATCATCTGGATCCAAAATTTTAGCGTGAGACAATAATGCAGTGCCTTGGATGTCTCGAGGAGAATCAAATACAACCAAACTTTTGTCGCCAACATTCTCATTCGGCATTTCTAAGGTTCGAATTTGCAAGCTGCGAGAGGTTTCTTCGCCAGCGGCATTGCGCAAGACCATTTCCAATGTAACCTCGTTATCCTCAAAACCACGATCGGAACGATCGGATTGAGCGACAATATGAAAACCCTTCTGCTGGGTTTCTGTTTTTGCCCAACCAGGCAGCGCAACATCATCGTCTGCAGCCCATGCATTCAGTTGCGGCAATGCACTTCCCAACAGCGTCAACAACAGCAACAACCCGCCAAGGCCACTGATTTGCTGACTCTTTATTCGAACTGATTTGGCCATACTCCCTCCCTGGAAGATCGAGTTTTTCTCACCTCGCTTGAAAAAAAACACCAATAACGCTGGCAAAAATATGAAGTCCAACAACAAAGCAAAAACAATCGATAGCGCCGTTAACAACCCCATATCCGCATTGACCTTAAAAGCCGAGAAAGTCAGCACCGCAAAACCAGAAGTCAGGATAAAAGTATTGGTCAAAATCGCCACGCCAACATGATTAAAAGCATGGCGGACGGCATCAACCACCGACAGCTGGTGCTCATGACGAGCCCTGACAAATTTTGTCAGGAGATGCACCGTGTCATCGACAATAATGCCCAGCGAAATCGATGCCACTGTTGCTACCGAGAAGCCAACCTCTCCAATTAAAATAGCCCAAGCGCCGAAAGTGGTTAAAATAGGCAGACCATTTGGGACCAGGCTCAGCACCCCCATCCCGATATGACGCAATGAAAAAATCATGATGACAGCAATCGCAATCACGGCCACCAAAGTCCCCCATACCATATTATTCACGTTACGCTCACTGATGTAAGTAAACATCACTTGAGCGCTGGTTGGCACAGTATTTTGCATATAGATCGGTAAATGTTGCTGTATCCAATCCTGCGTTTTGCTTAAAAACACCTTGGTTTCAGCCGTTGAAAGATTATTCAACGTTGCCGTAACCCGCGAGGCGGATTTATCAATGTTAATACGATCATTTAAATCCAGCCCATAAGGCAAGGAAAGTTCATACAACAATAGATACTGTGCCGACAACGCGCGCTCATCAGGAATTCGATAATAAGACGCATCATCAGCATGCAGATTTTTATTCAAACGCTTCATCACATCCGAAATGGAATACACATGCGCCACTTCTGGTTGCATACGCAAAAATGCGGTTAGCTTTTCAAGTGCCACTAAATATTCTGGATCACTAACACCACCTGGCGCTTGAGCGGGCACCGAGTACTCAATCGGATACAGCCCAAAATACTGCATGGCATGATCACTATCACGGCGGAATTCGATGCGCTCATCAAAATACTCTACCCATTGGTCGTTCAACTCAATTTGAGGCACACACGCGACCAAAACAGCAGACACCCCACCCACAACGATCAAAATTTTTCCTGAATGCCTTACCACCCAATCTGCCAAGGCCGACAAATAGCGGTTATGCAAAGCCGTTTCATGATCTACAATCTTCACGCGATAAGGCAGCAAGCCCATTAGAGCAGGAAGTAACGTCAATGAGAAAACCCAAGCGCTAAAAACCCCTACCGCTGTAATATTTCCTAAATGCCAAAATGGCGGTGAATCGGTAAAGTTTAGCGTCAGAAAGCCAACAATAGTGGTCAGTGACGTAATACTCACCGGTAAAAAATTAATTCGAATGGCCTCGGTAATAGCCTCTGCCTTACGCAATCCGGATCGCATAAAACTTCTTAGACTCACTAAAATGTGAATCGAATCCGCAATCGCCAACGTCATAATGACAATAGGCGCAGAAACCGAAATCGGGGTCAGCTTAACCCCCCAAAACCCAGCAACGCCCATACCAACGATGCTCGAGAGAATAATCACAACCGTCGTGGCTAAAACCGCCAAAAAAGACCGAACGGCTAAAACCGCCATCAATAAAATGGTCAACATCATCAAGGGCACCAAGGTACCCATGTCGGTCATCCCACTTTCAGAAAATGCATTATTAAGCATGGAAACACCCGAGATGGAAACGTCCAAATTGGGAAATTTCGCTTCCAGTTGAACCCGCAGGTCTCTTGCAAACTCAACGGCTTCAGGCACCTCTGTCAATGACTGCTCCGGGTATTGCAGTATCACATTAACGGCCGTCACCTGACCGTCTTCGGTAATCAACAAGTGTTTTAGTAACGGCTCCGATAGCGCGATATCACGCACCTCTTCGATTTGATCCTGAGAGAGTGACTCCGCATTCATCACCAAATCTTCAACAATCAAATCGTCGCCAATGGCATACGTGTGTTGAAAATTAGTCACCGAATCAACTCGGCTGGCATACGGAATTTGCCAAGCTTCACCCGTCAACCACTCAACAGCGGCCAAGGTTTCACGAGAGAAAACCCCGCCATCGATGGGGTCTAAGACAAAGAGGAAATTATCATTTTTAGTGTACGTTGCTTGCAGCTTTTCAAATGCCGTCAATTCGGGGTTCTCAGAGGAGAAAAACGCCCGATAGTTATTTGAAAAATCTAAAAAACGCGCCCCAGATGCCAAACTAAAAGCCAAGAGCACCATAGCGCCAATCACAGCAAGGCGGTTACGTTGCGTTATCTGACTCAACGCAACCGACAATTTATCGATCGTTGCAAAATAAGACGACATCTGATTGCGCCTAGCTAGTGTTGCGCTAATTTATTCACCAGCACCAATAATTGTTTATTGAGTTCAGGATTGGTTAGTTGGTTATTTTCAACGTCAAAGTTTTCAGCAAAACTGGGGACGGAAAGGCTGCCAACCACCTTACCATCAAAGTGAGGCGCAGAATTAACGGCAGCATCTAATACAGTTGCCGCCCCTCGCCCACCAGGTGATGTGGCTAACAACAACAACGGCTTCCCTTGAAATACTTTTTTAACCACTCGAGAGCACCAATCAAACAAGTTTTTATACGCCGCCGTATAGGAACCATTGTGCTCCGCAAACGAAATAACCAAGGCATCACTGAGTTCTATTTTTTTGAGAAATGCTTTTGCAAACTCAGGATGCCCCAACTCCGCTTCTTTATCAGAGCTATAGAGCGGCATCTCATAGTCATTGATATCTACAACTTCAACTTCAGCCCGCTCTACCAAGCTGGCTGCGTAAGTTGCTAATTTTTTATTAATGGAATTCTTACTGGAACTCGCCGCAAATGCTAAAACCTTCATCCTAGACCTCGATATGCACTAAAAAAGAGTGCTACTGAATAAACAGCAAATTAATGACGAAGGTAAAGGTAAGGGATTTAACAAACGTAAGCCAGCGCTTTTATCGTTAGCGAAATTAAACCCATAAGAAAATAAACAAATATTCAACCGCAAGCTAGAAATTAAGCCCTAAGTGCGCCTAGAGAAAACATCTCTTCCGGCGTATAAGCATAAACAGCTGAAGAGTCATGTCTTACAGCTTGCTGCCTATTTTGATAAGCTTGTTGAGAATCGACAGGAGTTTCTAGAAGCACTTTCATAACACTTTCCTTTAACAAAGCTTGCTCAAAAACCCCTTTCGCAACAGCAATAAACTTGTTGGCTTTTCTTATAACATTCTTATCAGCTCCATTTATTTCTGAGGCTTGATCAAGCTTCCGGCCCTTTCTAGAGCTGCCTAAAGATACATCAGAAACCTGGTCAGGTGAGTTGATACTTGAATTTTCTAAATTACGTTTACCCAAGACTGGAGGCTGACTTTCAATATTAGAAAGAGAGCTTGTAATAGCGGCAGAGGGGGCACGTAAGCTATGTAACCCACCTAAAGATGCATAAGAAGAAAAAGGGCCTGATCTTTCTAGGGGAGTATCTGCAATAGAGACAGCAAGCGCTGCAGAAATGTGCGGCCATTTAGCTCCATAAATGCCCTTAAGTTTATGTTCAAGTGCTGATGTTTCAGCAACCAGCTGAGCATATTGATTATTTCCAGAACGACTTTCCGATCCAATACCTTTGATTGGGTCGGAGGAACCTTTTAAAGTAGTTTCAGGTGGAGAAGCAAGAGGACCAACCGTCTCTTTGAGAGGCTCTTTAGAAATAGAAACTTGAGGAGAAGACCCTTGTATTGGTGCAGCCACAATAAACTCTAATCTTTTTTATTAATAAATCAGCTAAATAGAGTTACTTTTAATTGCCATCTAGCATAAACACTGATACAAATTATCACAGATCGACGCCAAAAGCACCAATTACGTACTTAACCACTGCAACTAAACCACCATAGTTAGAAGGGAGTGTGAAGATGTTTGAAACGGCTAGGCGCTTTTTCGTTCATTGCCTCCCCTGCGCAAGAAGCATTGAAACAATCAGCTCAGAAGCACCCCAGCCATCTCACCTTCCACACCACCGAGCCCATTGCAGCCCAGAATTAAGAGCAACACAACCCACCAAGACCCCAGAACGACTACACGCAGAGAAACATGAAACATTAATTCATGCTATTGAAAAAGGTGACGTTGAACTATTTGATCGAATCTATGCAAAACTGCCTAAAGGTTTTTACAGTACTGTACGTAACGACTTTAATGGTAACGCAAGCTTCAATAATATATTTGATCAGCCGACCACTAAGTTGGCTGAATCCAAATCTAAAAGAACCATGCGCTTGATTAATGCCTGCGTCGGTTCGAACTCTGGTAACGCCACAAAAATACTGAGCAGGCTAACCAATGAGCTTCACATAGATACCAATGACCACGTTGAAGGCGAAGAAATTCCTATCTTCAAAGCCATTGAGAGCAATAATTCTCAGGCCATAGAAATTTTAAGGGAAGTCAGCGATCCCGAACAAATTTATACCATTAAGACCTTAAAAAGAAACCAAAATCAAGCCCAGCATTACTTCACAAACCAACACGGGTCTTTGGTCAAAGAAGATAATGATACGAAATTGGAACAAGACGAAGATATCTTCGAAATGTCACCCTTTCAATATGCTCAATACTTACAAAAGTACGATTTAATGAAACTTATCAAAGGGCTTGCCGCACAGCATCAACAAAGCGACTAGCGGCAAGCTTTACGAGATTTTAAAGAAGCTCAGCTAAAGCCGAGCCTAACTGAGCAGGGTTCTTAACAGTTTTCACACCCGCAGCTTCCAGTGCCGCAAACTTCTCATCCGCAGTGCCTTTACCACCGGCAATAATCGCACCGGCATGCCCCATGCGCTTTCCAGCAGGCGCTGTCACACCCGCAATATAAGACACCACAGGCTTAGTGACATTGTCTTTGATGAACTCAGCGGCCTCATCTTCGGCGGTGCCACCAATCTCACCAACCATAATAATGGCTTCGGTTTGAGGGTCTTCTTGAAACAGCTTCAAAGCATCAATAAACGTAGTGCCTGGAATGGGGTCACCACCAATACCGATACAGGTAGACTGACCTAAACCCAATTCGGTAGTTTGATTAACCGCTTCATAGGTTAATGTTCCTGAACGAGAAACAATACCGACTTTTCCAGGCTGATGAATATCGCCTGGCATAATGCCGATCTTGCAAGCCCCAGGGGTAATCACTCCTGGGCAATTCGGGCCAATCAACCGAACATTGTCTTTGCTTTCGATGTATTCTTTGGCAAACAGCATATCCAGCGCCGGAATACCTTCGGTAATACAAACGATCAGCTCAATGCCCGCATCCGCGGCTTCAATGATGCTGTCTTTGCAAAATGCAGCGGGCACATAGATGACGCTGGCAGTAGCCCCCGTCGCCTCAACAGCCTCTTTCACTGTATTGAATACTGGCAAACCTAAATGCGTTTGCCCACCTTTACCTGGGGTTACCCCGCCAACCATTTGAGTACCATAGGCAATGGCTTGCTCAGAATGAAAAGTGCCTTGAGACCCCGTAAATCCCTGACAAATGACTTTGGTATCTTTATCGATTAATACACTCATGCTTGACCTCCCGCAGCCTTCACTGCTAACTCTGCGGCCTGATCAAAGCCATCTGCAGCAATAATATTTAACCCACTTTCTGATAATTTTTTAGCGCCCAAAGATGCATTGTTTCCGGCCAAGCGCACCACGACAGGCACACTCACACCCACCTCTTCAACCGCGCCAATAATACCATCCGCAATCAAATCACAACGCACAATGCCACCAAAAATATTCACCAACACTGTTTTCACTTTCGGATCAGAAAGAATAATTTTGAATGCTTCAACCACACGCTCTTTCGTCGCACCACCACCGACATCTAAGAAATTGGCTGGAGCACCGCCTTTCAACTTAACCAAATCCATGGTGCCCATCGCCAAACCCGCACCATTAACCATACAACCAATGTCGCCATCCAATGAAACGTAGTTGAGATCCCACTCAGCCGCTTTACGCTCGCGTTCGTCTTCTTGAGTGGGGTCTTCCATTTCTTTTAAGTCTGCATGACGGCCGACAGCAGACCCATCAATAACCACTTTGGCATCCAAACACAGTAAATCATCCGCCGTGGTGATCACCAATGGATTAATCTCAATTAAAGACACGTCTTTTTCAAGATAAAGCTTGGCCAAGCCTAAGAAAATATTAACAAACTGCTTAACCTGTTTACCTTCCAAGCCCAGTTTGAACGCTAACTCACGTCCCTGATAGGGTTGCGGGCCCGCAATGGGATCCAACGCAACTTTGAAAATTTTCTCAGGCGTTTCTTCAGCGACTTTCTCAATTTCAACACCGCCCTCTTCAGATGCCATAAAGACCACACGGCGAGTCGCACGATCCAACACCGCACCAAGGTACAACTCTTTGGCTATGTCAGTGCAGGTTTCAACTAGGATTTTATGAATCGGCTGACCATCAGCATCGGTTTGATAGGTCACCAAATTTTTACCGATCATTTCTTTGGCAAATTCACCCGCCTCTTCAGGAGTGTCCACCAACTTAACACCCCCCGCCTTGCCTCGACCGCCAGCATGGACTTGCGCTTTAACCACCCACTTATTACCGCCTATGCTCTTGGCTGCGGCAATGGCTTCATCAACCGATCCCGCCACCTGGCCTTGTGAAACGGGTAAGCCATAACTTCTAAATAATTGCTTACCTTGATATTCATGTAAGTTCATTCTAATTACCTCTTTTTATTGGGTATGTGAATTGCTTTATTGTCTACCGCCAAAACGGCTTCATGAAGCGCCTCGGAAACAGATGGATGGGCAAACGTCATGAGCTGCAAGTCTTCAGTGGTGGCACCAAACTCCATACCAACGACTCCTTGCATCACAATTTCCGTCGCCTGAGGGCCAACAACATGGACGCCTAAAATGCGATCCGTTTTTTCGTCAGACACCACCTTAACCAAGCCAGCAGAATCGCCGGCGGCCAAAGCGCGACCACTGGCACTGAACGGAAAGCTGCCCACTTTGAAAGGCTCACCACTTTGTTTAGCCGCTTGCTCACTCAATCCTACCCAGGCCACTTCTGGGTGGGTATAGATCACGGACGCAATCGTATCGTAGTTAACTTGGACTTTATGTCCTGCAATGCGCTCCGCCACCATGACACCTTCTTCGGTCGCTTTATGCGCCAGCATGGGACCACGAACAATGTCACCTATTGCGTAAACCCCAGGAACATCTGTTTGGCAATAACTGTTTACATGAATAAAACCACGCTCATCCAAGTTAATGCCACTGCCTGTCGTAAATAATGACTCGGTATAAGGTCGACGCCCAACGGCCACAATCAACTTATCACATATAAGCGTTTGATCACCTTTGGCATCGGTGTAATTTACGGTGACTTCGGTGCCATTCACGTCACTGCCGGTAACGCGAGCGCCCAGCTCTATTTTCAAGCCTTGTTTTTTCAATATCTTTTGGGTTTCTCTTGCGATCTGCGCATCACACATGGGTAAGAACGCATCTTGGGCTTCTAATACCGTGACTTCAGCGCCGAGTCGTGCCCAAACACTGCCAAGCTCAAGGCCAATCACACCAGCACCGATCACCCCCAAACGTTTCGGAACTTCAGAAAACGCCAGGGCGCCGGTTGAGTCCACAATAGTATCCTCATTCACTTCAGCAACAGGTATGGCAATGGGTTCTGAGCCGCTGGCCAAAATCACATGCTTGGCTGTGAGCGTGGATTTTTCACCAGATTCACTGACAAACTCTACTTGCTGGTTGCCACAATAAGTCCCAGTGCCATACAAACCCGTCACACCATTGGCTTTAAACAACCCACCAATTCCCTGGGTGAGTTGAGAAACGATTTTATCTTTTCGCGATTGCATGGCCGCAATGTCCATGGAAACACCATCTATTTTTAGACCATGGTGAGATGCATGCTCTGTTGCTTCAACATATTTGTGAGAGCTGTCTAATAGTGCTTTGGACGGAATGCATCCAACATTTAAGCAAGTACCACCAAAAGCCACATCCCCTTTTGCATTGGAACGCTTTTCGATACAAGCCGTGGTTAATCCCAATTGAGCGGTTTTGATCGCAGCTGCATAGCCACCCGGACCACCACCGATAACAACAACATCATAGGATTGAGACATGTTTAAATACCTTACTGGTTTAAGGAGCCCGAATTGTAGACGGATCAGCTAACCATCACAATTTAAAGCTTCTGTTTGTATACAACTAAATATCCAATAGCAGCAAACTTGGGTCTTCAAGAAACTGCTTTATGGTTACCAAAAACTGCACTGCGTCCTTACCATCGATCATCCTGTGATCATAAGAAAGCGCGAGATACATCATAGGTAAAATAACCACCTGACCGTCCACGGCCATAGGGCGCTGCTGAATCGTGTGCATTCCTAATATAGCCGTTTGAGGTGGGTTAAGAATGGGCGTTGACAGCAAAGAACCAAACGTTCCGCCATTAGAAATGGTAAAAGTGCCCCCCTGAAGATCTTCCAGGGCGAGCTTACCCGCCTTAGCTTGCTGACCAAAGTCGACAATTTGTTGCTCAATTTGGGCCAAGCTTTTTTGATCAACATCACGCAAGACAGGCACCACCAAGCCTCTCTCTGTTGAGACAGCAACACCCACATCAAAATACCCATGATAAACCATGTCATTCCCATCAATGGACGCATTGACCGCCGGGAATCGCTTGAGCGCTTCGACACAGGCTCGAGTAAAAAACGACATAAACCCCAGTTTTATGCCATGAGTCGCGACAAACTTCTCTTGATACTTTTTACGCAAAGCCATAATAGGTTGCATATTGACTTCATTAAAAGTCGTTAACATAGCCGTATTGTTTTTGGCATCCATCAAACGTTCCGCAATGCGAGCACGCAATCGCGTCATCGGCACACGTTTTTCAGTTCGCTCTCCTAAGGGAACCGACGCACTCGACTGAGGAGCTGCCTTAGCTGCCGTGCTGGCTGGCGAAGAACCTTTTTGAACATGCTGCGCAACATCATCTTTTGTGATGCGACCACCACGGCCACTGCCTTGCACATCGGTAGAGGACACCTGATGCTCCGCCATCATTTTACGCGCCGCCGGCCCGGCTGCGGTTTCACTCGCGGCTGAGCTTTCTGAGCTTGCAGGTTCAGTTGCAGAAGCACTGGCAGTAGGTGCTTGCTCGCCGGCTTCAAACTTAGCCAGCACAGCCAAGCTCTCAACCGTATCGCCTTCAGCAACCAATACTTCTTTCAGGGTACCATCACTGGGAGCAACAACTTCTAACACTACTTTGTCGGTTTCAATATCAACCAGCAAGGTATCCTGGGTAACGAAATCACCCGCCTGCTGGTGCCAGGTTGCAACGGTGCCTTCGGCGATGGATTCGGGGAATTGGGGGGCTTTAATATCCTGGCTCATAATATTAATCCTGGTTTTTCCTTATTAAATGGTGGATTTTTCATTCTACTTCAAAGGCATCTTTCACAAGTTTATTTTGCTGCTGAACATGCACAGACATGTAACCTGCAGCAGGTGCCGCCGACCCCTCTCTACCTGCGTAAAGTAAGTGTAAGTTAGGTTTAACTTTAGACAGAACGGCCCTCATATGGTGCTGCGAACAATACCACGCACCTTGATTCATGGGTTCTTCCTGGCACCAAACCAAGGCATTGAGATGGGTATACAACTTTAATATCTGGTACAACGCATCTTCTGGGAACGGGTACAGCTGCTCGATACGAATAATGGCCGTATCCATTCGATTGTCTGCTTGACGTTGCTCCAACAGGTCATAATACACTCTGCCGCTGCACAAGATCACACGCGTCACCTTATCTGAGTCTAGCTTTTCTGTCTCGGGCAAGACCTCGTGAAAAGAACCCGTAGCCAAATCTTCCAACGTTGAGACACACAACTTATGGCGCAACAAACTTTTGGGAGTCATGGCGATCAAAGGCTTACGAATCGGCCGTAAGGCTTGGCGTCTCAACATATGAAAGACTTGAGCCGGAGTTGAGGGCACACAAACTTGGATGTTGTGTTCAGCAGACAGCTGCAAAAACCGCTCCAGCCTTGCCGATGAGTGCTCTGGACCTTGCCCTTCATAACCGTGAGGTAGCAGCAAACTCAATCCACACAGACGAGACCACTTGTGCTCGCCCGATGAAATAAACTGGTCAATCACCACCTGAGCACCGTTAGCAAAATCACCAAACTGGGCTTCCCAAATAACCAGCCCTTTGGGTTGCGTGGTTGCATAACCATACTCGAAAGCCAACACCGCTTCTTCAGACAGCAGCGAGTCGTAAATTTCAAAACTAGTGTTTTGCAATTCAGCCAGAGCCGTTAACGGTATAAAAGATTGACCGGATTTTTGGTTATGCAACACCACATGGCGATGAGAGAAAGTGCCACGACCTGAATCCTGGCCTGTAAACCGAACCGGATGCCCTTCGTTCACCAAGGTGGCATACGCCATACTCTCAGCAAACCCCCAGTTAATCGGCAACACCCCTGCCCCCATTTTTTGGCGGTCTTCCAATATTTTGGCAACCTGTCGTTGAACAGCAAAACCTTCTGGCGCTTCGTTGATCTGCTGACTTAACGACTGTAGGGTTTTTAGGTCAAAGCTGGTATCAAAATTGGAGGTCCAGTCATGCCCCAAATAGGGAGACCAATCCACAAACAAGGCCTTATCCGGCTTAGACACCAAGGATTTGACCACGTGTTTGCCTTCTTCAAGAGAATCGCGGTATTCCTGCATCAAACTCTTTGTTTGAGCTTGATCCAGTAAGCCTTCTGCAACCAATTGGTCTGCATACAATCGCCACGCCGTAGGATGTTTTTTAATGGCTTGGTACATTAACGGCTGAGTACCAGATGGTTCATCAGTCTCATTGTGACCCAAACGACGGTAACAAATCAGATCAATAACCACATCTTTTTCGAATGTTTTGCGGAAATCGACCGCCATTTGAGTGACAAACAAAACCGCTTCCGGGTTGTCTGCATTGACATGAAAAATAGGCGCCTGAACCATTTTGGCTACATTGGTGCAATACTCGGTAGAACGGGCGTCTTCTCGCTTGCTTGTGGTAAAGCCCACTTGATTATTCACAATAACGTGGACGGTGCCGCCGGTTCGATAACCGCGTGTTTGGGACATCTGTAGGGTTTCCATGACCACACCCTGACCGGCAAAAGCAGCGTCACCATGTATGGACACCGGCAGGACCAGATTTTGTTCCCGGTCGTCGCGCCGTTCCTGCCGGGCCCGCACCGAGCCTTCCACGAC
>CAZECE010000095.1:0-30578 GCA_964510525.1 uncultured Pseudomonadales bacterium
GATATCCTTGTCAGGTTTTCTGGATTTGATGCCTTCGTTTTTAGCATCGGCGGCTTTCATTTTATTATTTTCAATGATGGCTACTTTGCCGGCGAAAAACCTTTTACTCTCATCGACTTTCATAGGTTTGACTTCAACTTCACCTTCAATGACTTCAACGAGCGACTTTTCACTTTTCTTATTGTGGCTGACTACAAATTTAGTGCCGTGCAAACGGAGAGGTAAAGCTGACATGAACCAATTTAATGAAGACCAAAGCGCCGACGTGCTCGAAGACGCCACCACAGAGCAGCTCGACAGTGAAGCGACCAGCGCCAGCCACCAGTCTTTGAAGCAACATTTGACCACCCCAGCCGATCAACAAGCTCAAACTTTGCGCGACAATGTTGAAAAAGCACTGCGCAACTACTTTGCCCACTTAGATGGCCAACCCGTCACTGACGTCTATCAAATGGTCTTATCCGAAGTGGAAGCCCCATTACTGGAGACCGTTATGGAGTACACACGCGGCAACCAAACCAAAGCCTCTATCTTGTTAGGTCTCAACCGTGGCACTCTGCGTAAAAAGCTCAAGCAGTACGGCTTAATTTAATAGCCAATGCTGTTTGTTCAGTTGAATAGCTGAGCACTTGCATCATCCGAAAAAGGCGACTCTAACAGTCGCCTTTTTCAGTCATATCAACCCATACCCATACAAAAAGAGAGACCATGACTCAGGTAAGACCTATTCGAAGAGCGCTGATCAGCGTAGCTGATAAATCTGGCCTTGAACCCTTCGTTCAAGATCTCGTTCAACAAAACGTAGACATCATTTCAACCGGTGGTACCTTTTCCAAACTGCAACAGGCAGACATTCCCGCTATTGAAGTCTCTTCGTTAACCGACTTCCCGGAAATCTTGTCTGGGCGGGTTAAAACCCTACACCCCCATATCCACGCCGGTATTTTGGCTCGACGCGACCAAGATGAACAAACACTACAGGACTTAAATATTCAAACAATCGACCTGGTCGTGGTGAATCTGTACCCGTTCCTTAAAACTGTCACTTCGGCTGACTGTGATTTACTAAAAGCCATTGAAAATATCGACATTGGTGGGCCCACGATGATTCGTGCCGCCGCCAAAAACCAGCAGGATGTTGTGGTCATCACCGACCCTAATGACTACGAGCCTTTATTGAATTTAATCAAAGAACATGGAGAAGTGCCTCTCGAATGGCGACGCCACTTCGCGGCCAAAGCCTTTGCACACACCGCCGCGTACGATGCCGCTATTGCCCAATACTTTAAACCTCAGCGGCAAGATACAGAAAACACCCTCTTCGACGAGTTTTTTACCCCCAGCTTAATAAAACAAGCGACACTCAGGTATGGTGAAAACCCGCACCAACAAGCTGCCGTTTATCAAGATGCCATCAGTACCGAATCAACGCTTGCAAATGCCGAACCCATTCAAGGCAAGCCCCTTTCGTATAACAATTTGGCCGATGCCGATGCCGCCTATCAAGCGGTGCAATCGTTAACGGACTCAGGCTGCGTGATCGTCAAACACGCGAACCCCTGTGGCATGGCTCAAACCGACCATTCACTTCAAGCCTATGAACTGGCTTATCGATGTGACCCCACTTCCGCCTTTGGTGGTGTTATTGCTTTTAATTGTCCGCTCGATGAAAAAACCTGTCAGAAGATTATCGACAATCAATTTGTAGAGGTCTTAATGGCACCCGAAATTTCAACGGCTGGACTCCACGTATTAGCAACAAAACCCAATATTCGAGTTTTGTGCTTGCCAAACGCCAAACCCACCCCACATAACTGGACTTGTAAACGCATTCATGGCGGACTGTTAGTTCAGTCGGTTGATTGCGGTTACAGTGAGGAGGACACCCTGTCCGTTGTGACCGAGCGAGAACCCACTGATGCAGAACTGAATGACCTCTTATTCGCTTGGCGCAGCGTCAAACACGTAAAATCCAACGCGATATTGTTAGCCAAAGGTGGTGCTACCTTAGGCATTGGTGCTGGTCAGATGAGTCGCTCTTTCAGTGTTGAAGTGGCTGGCAAAAAAGCCGAAGATGCCGGCCTCGACTTAGCTCAAGGCGCGCTAGCGTCCGATGCTTTTTTTCCGTTTAAAGACGGTATCGAAAAAGCCGCTGAACTTGGGGTTACCGCCATCATTCAACCCGGTGGCTCCATTCGAGACCAAGAGGTTATCGATTGCGCCAACGAACACAACATAACCATGGTATTTACTGGCAAACGCCATTTTTTGCATTAAGCGAACAAGCAACACTTGATACGGACCATACGAACAATGCCCAAACTGAGAGTGATCGAAGGAGGACCCATGGAATTAATTGATATTTTAGTCATCGGTGGCGGAGGCCGTGAACACGCGCTGACTTGGAAACTCGCTCAATCCTCAAAAGCCAACACCATTTATGTTGCGCCCGGTAACGGAGGCACCGCTAAGCTGTCAAAAACCGTCAACGTGCCTATTAACGCCGAAGACGTAGAGTCATTAGTGGCTTTCGCCCAGGAAAAAAACATCGGCTTGTGCGTTGTCGGACCTGAAGCCCCTTTAGCTGAAGGCATTCGAGATAAAATGGACGCAGCCAACATTCCCTGTATTGGTCCCACACAAGCCGCCGCTCAGCTCGAGTCCAGCAAAGCGTACTGCAAAGACTTCTTAAATCGCCACCTGATCCCAACCGCAACCTACGGCACTTTTGAAAAAATCGGGGAAGCGGAATTGCATCTGCAAAATACCTCAGCGCCCTGGGTGATCAAAGCCGATGGGTTGGCTGCTGGTAAAGGCGTTGTGATTTGTCAGACTCTCGAAGAAGCCCAATCGACCATCAAAGACATGATGACCGACGCTAAGTTCGGTAGTGCAGGCAGTCGCGTGGTGATTGAAGAATTTTTACAAGGGGAAGAAGCCAGTTTTATTTGTTTGGTCGATCGTGGCCGCATCATGCCTCTTGCCACCAGCCAAGACCATAAAGCTCGAGACGACGGGGACAAGGGCCCGAACACCGGCGGTATGGGTGCCTATTCGCCCGCTGTTTTGGCGGAAGGGATCGAAGAGCGAATTATGGAAGAAATCATCCGCCCCACCGTATTAGGGCTCTCCGATGAAGGCGCACCTTATTCGGGTTTTCTATACGCCGGCGTGATGATCTCTCCAGAAGGCGACCCTTATGTACTGGAATTTAATTGTCGCTTAGGCGACCCCGAAACCCAACCTATTTTAATGCGGTTGAAATCCGATTTGGTTGAGGTCTTTTTAAAAATGTGTGAAGGCAAGCTGCATCAAGCCTCACTCGAATGGGATCCGCGTCCAGCTCTGGGCGTGGTAATGGCCGCTGGCGGTTACCCTGAAAAATACAACAAAGGGGATGTCATTAGCGGCCTTGAATGCTCAAATACCGACGATACCCAGGTATTTCATGCGGGCACTCTATTAGTTGATGAAGGCTTAAGTGAAGAGGGTAAGATCAAAACCAATGGCGGTCGGGTACTGTGTGTTACGGCACTTGGAGACTCTCTCGAGCAGGCCCAAGAAAAAGCCTATCAAGCATGCAAGAACATTCAATGGCAGGATTGTTTTTACCGTCACGATATCGGGTTTAAAGGCATTCGCAAACTGGCAGATACGCTTTCATAACGATCTTTTTTTGCTTTTGCTTTAAAGCCGTCTGTCTTTTTAAAATTTTAAAATAATTATGCTCGTTGATAACATAGACCCAGCGAACGCTAATCCAACAAGTGTCGTCGACGCCTTTAAACTGACACTTCCATTGATCGCATTCGCTGCGGCCCTTTTCTGGATCACAGCACCCACCCCAAAAAAACCAACAGTTCAATCCATGCGAGCCCCCAGGAACGAAGCTCTTTAGCTCTTTTCCGAATCTCCAATTAGTTCTTTTGCCAAATCGTCATTTGCGCCAGCGTGTGTTGAAACTTCCGAGCTGTTTCTCGAATGACAAAAGGAATGTCTTCAGGGTCACGACTTAACTCAAATTCAGGCGATAAAACCGCTTGCAGCCCTTCGAGGGTCGTGAAACTTTCACCCGTTTGCGCTTTGTAGCCACCCAACCAGTTCTCACGTGGTGTAAATTCCGTTAACCAGGTATAGGGAGACGTTAAAACCAAATACCCACCTATGCGGATTCTTGATTTTATTAGGGTTAGGAACTTTTCGGGATCGTACAACCGATCTAATAAGTTACCCGCAAACACCAAATCATAGTCTGAAAATTTTGGCGCCAAATTACACGCATCGCCTTGCAAAAAAGTAATGCGCTCTTTTATTGCGTCATACTGCTCGAAGTGCGCTAACTTGATTTCTTTGTATTGAACCAACTCGCCTTCGTCTTGAATCACGTAACGCTGCAATCCGGTTTTTTGCAAGTGGCTAGGCACACGAATCAAGTTAGCCGAAAAATCCACGGCATCAACGTGTTCAAATTGAGTCGCTAATTCAAAGGAGGAGCGCCCCGTCGCGCACCCTAAATCCAATGCACGTTCAGTGCGCTTATTTTCAAACAAACCCAAACACGCTTGCGCACAGGCCACAGGGTAATTGGGCACATTAAAATAGGTATCGCCATAATGGAACTCAATGTACTGTGCAATCATGTCCGATTTTTCATAGACATTCACATCAGCGGCCATAGGCTCTTCTCCCAACACATAACGAAACCCAGCGTGCTGGAAAAAATGGCGACGAAACGCATAACGCGCCGCTTTCGTTGCGCAATTGCCTGTTGAAATCCAACTGCCGCCCTTAAAAACATTGTGCTGACCATCAAAAGTTGGGGTCGAAAAATCATCGTATACTGGGTGCACAGCAAATCCAGCAAATGCATCAATGGGCGTTTGCGTCCACTGCCATACATTGCCAATTACATCATAAAAGCCCGAGGTGCTTTGATGACGATTTACTGGGCAAGCAGAGCGTTCAAATTCTAAATTAATATTACCCGGCGCCTGATCCCAGTCCGGTTGATCTTCTTCAATCAGATCCCGCAAACAATACCATTCCGCTTCCGTGGGTAATCGTACGTTTTTACCTTGCGTTTTGGACATCCAAACACAAAAGGCCTCTGCTTCGTGGTAATTCACTTCCGCTGGCCATGACCAAGGCATTTCAATGACGTCTAACATCGCTCGATACTGATAACCTTCTGCATTTTTCAGCCAATAGATTGGATGCTCTGCCTTGCGAAACTGAACCCATTGCCAGCCTTCTGCAGACCAATACTCTTCTCGCTCATATCCTTGGTTTTCGACAAAAGTTAAAAATTCTTGGTTGGACACCAAAAACGTCGATGCTTCAAAATCAGCAACGTCGGTTTTGGATTGACCGTACTCATTATCCCAACCATAAAGTGCATCGGATTTGAGTTTACCTAGCGTTTTAATACCACCTTTTACAGGCAACAAAGGATTACTCACCTCTGCCTGCTTCTCACCCCTGCTCTCACAGAGCTTACTCCAAACATCGTGCGGGCGGACAGAAGATAACGGTAACTCACGAATCAATACCGATGTGGTCTCCAGGTGAATGCGTTCATGCTCTATCCCCATCAAAATGACCCACATAGGGCTTTCCCACTCGATCGGCAGCGTTAAATCACAGGTACGTATAAAGGCATCCACGATATCTCGAGTTTTCTCACGGTACGCTTTGACTTCAGCAACTGTTGGCCAATTATAATGCTCTGAGTTCACATCGTCCCAAGACATTTCATCGACCCCAATGGCTAACATGGACTCCAATTTTGGGTTCACCCGCTCGTTAATAAATCGAGAAACATTGAGCTTGTTAATAAAAAAAACGGCTGTGTGACCGTAATAAAAAATCAACGGGTGACGTAACGGATTGGCTTGTTGATAAAAAGCATCCTCATTGGCCAAACACTCAAAAATACTTTCATACACATTATAAGTATGATGAAAGTACGCCAATATTTCAGCACGTTTGGTCTCAACGTCGCCTTGATTTAAATAAGGCGTCTTCGTTACTAATTGCGTTTCATCAAAGGCCGCAAAATCCGATACCGTCATAGTCATATACATCTCTCTAATTCCAAACAAAACTGATCAATTTCCTCAAAGGTATTGTAATAATGTACCGATGCTCTTACCAAATCAGGAATACCCCGTACCCCCAAATCAAGCCGGGCTTGCTCTTGCAAAACGCGGGACACATTGATGTTTTTGATTCTCAACGCGTGCACCACGGCATCCGCTGATTGTGTTGATGCTCGAAAGGTCACGATGCCCGAAAGTGATTCCAGGGTTGATACGTTCGACACGCCATTGATTGAGTTTAACTGCTCTATTAACACTTGTGACAACCGCTGAATGCGGCGCTGTATACGGTCAACACCCAAATCAACCGCATAAGCAACCGCCTGAGACAGGCCTAACTGACCGGCCACAAACCGCTCCCAGGATTCAAAACGCTTTGCACCTGTGCACCACTCAAACGCGTGATCGGCCGTCCAGCTGGCCGATTGCAAATCCACAAAGGGCGGCCGCACTTGTTGTAATCTCGCGTTATTCACATACAAAAATCCCGTACCGCGAGGTCCTCGTAAAAATTTCCTACCCGTCCCCGTTAAAAAATCGCATTGCAATGCACGCACATCCAAAGGGATCTGGCCCGCACTTTGACAAGCATCGAGCAAATACCAAAGGTGATGCGCCTGTGCGATGCGACCAATTTCAACCACCGGCTGAATGGCACCTCCTTGTGAGGCCAAATGAGTGACGGCAATCATTTTGGTTTTGGGGGTAATGCAGGCCTCCAATGCACTCACATCGATACGGCCCAAGGGTGACGATGGCACCAACACCACCTCAATGCCTTTGGTCTGGGTAGCGAATAAGTAAGTGAGATGATTAGACACATAATCCGTCGCGTGAGTGATAATCTGATCACCAGGTTGCCAATCGAGGGAATGAAAAGCCATTTCCCATGCTCGGGTAGCACTTTCCGCAAAAGCGATTTCATCGGAATGTGCATTCAGCAGTGTTGCCAAATGTTGGTAAAACTCGGCCCATTGATGAGCCTGCTGATCGGCCGCTTCATAGCCGCCAATAGCCTGCTCTAACGCTAAATGATCTATGACAGCACGGCTCACTGACTGAGGTGATAATGCAGCACCCGCGTTATTAAAGTGGATGAGTTGAGAACAGGTTAGTGTGTCTTCCCTGACACGAGTGACATCAATGTCTAGCATAGAAAAAAATTAGGATGCTCGGGACCAAAGGTTATTTTTTTTGAGGTACCAAACCATTAAGGGGGGTTCAAACAACGCGTAGGTACTTATCGTGAACCAAAACCAATTCACTTGCGCAATCACTAAATTAAACTCAGTGCGAGTGCCCCAAAATAAAAATCCAGCCACACTTAAAGACACTAGGGAGGCCATCAGGTCATTCATCAGCACCTTATTTAAATCATTTCCCGCCAAAATAGGAAATACGATAAAGTAAGCGATGGCCAACACCAGGCCATTTAGCAACAGTATTGTCAACTCAGGCATAATGATCATGTATCAAAACTCAATTCTTCTGGTTGCTGCGCATCCTAACACAACTCTGCCCCATCTCTAAATTTAGAAAACACTCAATCTGCACCCAAACAAATGAATAACGTCTACTCAAAATACCGCCTCTTTCCCCAAATTCCCCATTTTCCACGCGGCTTATCATGTCAACCGTGCCTCAAATTGGTCTTTTTCTTCATCGTATTTCTGCTGATTATGTCCGTAGGGGTCATCAGCCATGCTGATTCGTCCAGTCCATCAATGCAATCTACCCATCAAAGTGTTTGCCAAAAGTCAGCCACCCCGATTCATCGCATCCAAAACACGGGGCTCACCAGCCCACTGAAAAACACCGAACACACCATTCAAGGGGTCGTCATCGGTCGTTTTCCAGGGAAAAAAAGCTTAAATGGCTTTTTTGTTCAAGAAGAACAACAAGACCAAGACAATAATCCCGCCACCTCGGAAGGCATTTTTATATATGCTCCTCGGCGATCCCACCCCAATGTCGGCGAACAAGTACGAGTGACCGGCAAAGTCAGTGAATATTATGGTTTAACTCAGCTTAACTCTATTTCAGAGCTTGTTCGCTGTGGCAAAACTAAGCGGCCCCCTACTACACCCTTAAGCCTCCCCGTTGACTCTCTTAAACAATTTGAAGCCGTCGAAGGCATGCGGGTACAAACCACATCACCGCTGAATGTGGCAAATCAATACCACCTGGATCGATTCGGCACGCTTACCCTGTCTCAGGGTCGCTTATACCAACCGACACAATGGGCTTCACCTGGCCCAATCGCCAAACAACAACAAACCGCCCTGGCTTTAAATCAACTGATTCTGGATGCTCGCGCCATTGCGGGTCGCCGCTTTCGAACCGGAAGTCTGATTGAACCTATTGAAGGGGTATTGGGATTTGCTTATGGCCAATATCGACTCTATCCAACCGACTCGATCGACGTGCAAGCCGACGCCAGGCCACCGCCGCCCAAAAGAACAAACTCTAACAGCACCACAATCGCCCTCCTTAACCTTAACAATTTTTTTAATGGGAACGGACAAGGGGGAGGCTTTCCTACACCACGTGGCGCTAAAACGCTCACCGAGTTCAAACGACAAAGTGCAAAAATTGTGGCTACCATCACAGCGCTCAATGCAGACATTGTGGGTTTAACAGAGTTAGAAAACGATGGTTTTGATCAACACAGCGCCATTCAAACCTTGATTAATCATCTAAAAAATCACTCTCTAAACTATCGTTTTATCAAACCAAAGAAGAACATTCTGGGCCGTGACGCCATTTGTGTTGGATTGATGTATCAACCGCACCGCACCACCCCCGTGGGTTCTGCAACCGTTCTTGATAACAGTGTGGATACGCGTTTTCTTGATAGCCACAACCGACCCGTCTTGGCTCAAACTTTTCGATCCAAAATCACTGAACATGTTTTTACGATCGCTGTGGCCCACTTAAAATCGAAAGGCTCTGACTGCAATGACCTGCAAGACCCTGATCGAAAAGATGGTCAAGGTCATTGTAATCAAACACGAACGTCAGCCAGTCAGACCTTGGCTCAATGGTTGTTATCAGACCCAACCAACAGCCAAGACCCCGACTTTTTAATTATCGGTGATCTCAACAGCTACGCTAAAGAGGATCCAATTAAACGCCTCGAACAATCAGGGTTTCAAAATTTGGTGGCCAATCGACTTGGTTTGAAACAGCATACGTTTCAATTTTCAGGGAAGATCGGCACATTGGACTATGCGCTGGCCACCCCGAGCCTAACCAAACACGTGTCTCAGATCCATATTTGGCACAGTAACTCAGATGAGCCCATCGATGCAGGTTATCGACACTCAAGCGCGCTAACGCCTTTTAGAGCCTCAGATCATGATCCGATTTTTATGGAGATTAATAGCGTTATGGAAATTAATAGCGACTAGAGATGGCTTAGATTGCAACATCTCTACAATTATTCGCTATAATGGCGAATAATTGTAGAGATAATTCAAAATATGAGTAAGTTACGGTTATTAAATGAACGCACCCACGAAGCGGTCAAATCTGGGCATTTTGGCGTTTTCACCCAAGAAGACCTGGCCTTAATGATGGGCGATACCGCCAACCAAGCGTTTTTAAAGTACCTGCACAAGGCTGTTAAAGCCGGGGTGCTGAATCGCATTGCGGTTGGCCTTTATTATAACCCGTTAGCCGGCATCAAAACCCTTGGTGTACTGGAGCACATTGCCACATTATTGCATTGGAAATCATTTTTATACATCAGCCTAGAATCTCAACTGAGTCACATTGGGGTCATTTCCCAAATTCCCATGAAACGCTTAACAGTGATGACAACCGGTCGCAGTGGTGAAACCAAGACCCCCTTTGGTGTCATTGAGTTCACCCATACCAGCAAAGACCCCGATTCACTTGTCGATGAGCTGTATTTTGATCCAGAAGTCGGCATGCTAAGAGCGAAAAAAGACAGAGCCATCGCTGATTTAAAGCGTGTTGGAAGGAATCAACATATGCTGATGGAAGGACATGTTGATGAAAGGAAAAGACGATGATTAAACACATCATGCAACAAGCCTTGGCATCCAAGCCCAACTATCTCGGCCTAGACGATGTCGTAGAAAAAGAAATTTTGCACCATGAGATTTTGTTTTTGATGCACAAAGAAGGCTTTCTCACAAAGCTCACGTTCATGGGTGGCACTGCTCTTAGGCTCTGTTATGGCTCAAACCGACTATCAGAAGACTTGGATTTTGCCAGCGATCAGAACTTTAAAGCCAGTGATTTTTCTGGATTCGCCGAAGCCCTTCAGCAACACTTACACACAGTTCTGCGCTTAAACGTAGCCGTACACGAACCAACCATTGATAAAGGCGACACCTCAACCTGGAAGGTCACTATCGAAAAATTTGCCCAACGCCCAGACCTTCCTTCCCAAAAAATCCATATCGATATCTGCGCCTACCCTTCAATTGACCCCACCTTCCACCCAGTCACTGACCACTATGGGATTGGCTCGAAAATGAATGGATTACCCATCAAAGTCGAAAGCCTGTCAGAACTTTTGGTCGATAAGCTGATCGCCTTTGCTTATCGAGCACGACGCATCAAACCTCGCGATGTGTGGGATCTGGCCTGGTTAAGTCAACGCCATATTGAGCTCAATCACACCCTCTTGCAGTCCAAGCTAACACTCAGAAGCAAAGGGTTAGATGAATTCATAAACTTGATAGACAAACATCTAGAGCTCGTTTTGAAAAATGCGGAAACCAAAAAAGATTTCTATCAAGAGATGCGCCGCTTTGTCCCCCCTGAAGTGTCAGAGCGAACACTTGAAAATGAAGGCTTCTGGCCGTATGTTGGCAACGTTTTGAGTGATTACGCTCACCAGATAAAGAGCGAGATTAAAAATGGCAGCTCAGGATTTCACATGAAGATGTAAATCACAATAGTCCATGAAACTCGGCACATTAGGCGCTCTACTGCTCCTACTCGCAACCCCTACGATCAATTCCTACGATCAACGCGCTACACAAGACGGAACATTATCATGTACAACGAGATCATTCAGTTTTGGTTTAAAGAAATCCATGAGGCTCAATGGTGGAAAAAAGATGCCGAATTTGATGCGTTAATTGCGCAACGGTTTGCAGTATTACATGAGCAGGCATCTAAATGTGAGCTGTATAATTGGCGCACCACGGCTGAAGGCCGGTTGGCTGAAATTATTATTCTTGATCAATTTTCTAGAAACATGTTTCGGGGAACACCCGCATCATTTTCTAATGATTCGCTGGCCCTAGCGCTTTCCCAAGAAGCCATTCGCTTAGGCATTGATAAACAAGTCTCCGAAAAAAAACGGGGCTTTTTTTATTTACCCTATATGCACAGCGAATCTGCGGCTATTCATGACATTGCGGTAAACCTGTATACGGACCTCGGACAAAAAAACAGTTTAGAGTTTGAATTAAAACATAAAGCCATTATTGATCGCTTTGGACGATACCCGCATAGAAATATCATTTTGGGTCGAACGTCAACGAAAGAAGAAATCGCCTTTTTATCAGAGAAAGAATCAAGCTTTTAACTTGGCGCCATTTATTCGACCAACTCTGTTTACAAGTCATCAACCTTATAAGAACCCTACGTCTACACTGGTAGTTCTGTTGTGATGTATCAGTGTAGACGTAACATGCCGCTTAAATGGGTTCCTTTATTATATTTAATAAGCCCGGCTCAAACTCACATTCAATGCCTGATCCCGGCCCAGCTGAAAACCGTTGTAGTGTTCAGAGACCGGAATCATCCATTCGATACCGGCGCGAAATCCCGATAAGCCGCCCGATTGAATCACGGTATTAATACCTAGGCCCACATCAACAAATTCACCGCCATAATTTTCTTGGAAATCAGCCGGGCTACGGGTCGGTGCCGGTCCATTGTATTGGCCTTGAATACGCCCTTCTTTTTCATATATCACCCGTGTCGACACACTTAACGACTGGGTCGCACGATACGCGTACCAACCGCTGGCAAAATACCGCTCACCGAATGCAAATCCAGAATCATTGGCGCTTTCTGTCGGTAACGAGGCGCCTAATTGCGACCCCCAACTGTGCACCCCTTGATGACCCGTGTAAGTCACGCTAGGAAGAAAATCCCAAGTACCGGTTCCCAACTGCATACCGTAATGCGTGAACATGCCGGAAGCCATTCGCTCATCTACCGAGCCCGTTGGCACACTGATACCCAAGGTTGCATGAAAATCGTGGTGTCCGGTTTTATGGAGTCGCATTAACGCAGCAAGGATGGTGTCACCAACACCCGACACAGAGTGTTCATGAGTGCCGCCACTGTGACCCATGTGCATTCCACCCATCATCATGCCGCCAACCGACGTCATCGTCATGTCCATCTCCATATATTGCGGCATGAACATGAGAGTCACGTCATCATTTAAAGCATACATGATATCCAACATCAGCATGTGCATCGTCATGTCGGTCGCGACCATTGAGAAACCGGCCGTTGCCGCTTCCGTGTTACTGGATGGATCTGAGCCTTCGTAAAGACCACTAAACTCTCTCGACATCGTTCTAATGCCGATCATCCATTCCCCCGCTTTATGAAGATGGTCAGCCATAACACCGGCCGGTGCATGACTTTCTGGACGGTGAATGACGCTATTTGAATGCGCTAATACAGACGCATGAAAAAAACTGAATAAACAAGATAATCCTAATAACAGTACTCGATTTTGCATAAAAATATCCCTCGTGAGCCAAATGCTCAACATCACTGATACATTAAAACCGACGGCCAAAAACGCCCGTCAAAATAAAACGAATGATTTAAACGACGAGAGAAGTATTCGGAGGGGCTCGCAAAGGCGGTAAACGATAACGCGCAGAGTGAAAGGGGTGCCCAGGCTCAGTAGCGAGCAGGGCCCTTTTTGAAAATATCGGAACAAACTTAAGAGCGTCTGGCTGCACATGATCAATCAAGCCTGACAGTGAAAACTCACACTTACCCTGAACCTCACCGTGACCCTCAACATGACCCTGATCATGAAACGTATGATGACCATCATGCTGATGGTGTTGATGGTGGTGCTCATGATGACTATGTTGAGCATCTTGGGGTTGAGCAGCTTGAAAAGTCGCGAGTATCGCGACGCTGGACGAATTGCCATGACATAAAACAAAAGGCGTACCGCTACTAAGATCGCCCGGCATGAAGCCTAGGGGCTGAATGGCCTTAGTTAATAAAAATAACGTTAGAAGTGCATAAATTTGCACCCTAAACTGCCATTTTTTCTGTTTTAAACGGAGGTTAAACATGTCAATGCTTGCAGAAATCACGTACTAGGGAACTTTAAAAAAATCCTCTTCTAAACGGTCACAGAGTATGACATATTCCGCCTCAAATAACGCGTCTTTTATGCACAAATACACCGCCCAAACATACACCCCAAAAACAGGAAGTACCCCCATGACGGAACCCAAAATCACCTGCCCAAACTGTTCCACAGCCATTACAATCACCGACTCCTTAGTCGCCCCTTTATTAACCAAAACGCGTCAGGAGTACGAAAAGAGGCTGTCGTTAAAAGACCAAGACATTCTTCAACAACAGGAAAAGATCAACGCCGAAAAAGCCCAAATACAACAAACAAAACAGAACCTCGATACCGAAATCGCAAAACGCCTCGACACAGAGCGTCAAAAAATTTCCGCGGAAGAAACGAAAAAAGCACAAACCGCCTCAGCCCAAGAGCTGCAAAAAAAAGCCTCAGAGCTGAATGATCTAAAGGCCCTTTTTGAACAGCAAAACAAAAAGCTGACTGAGGCGCAAAAAACCGAAGCCGATTTTTTAAAGCAAAAGCGCTTACTCGATGATGAAAAACGTGAGCTCGAACTGACCATCGAAAAGCGGGTTCAGCACTCCATCACAGAAGTACGCAGCAAAGCCAAAAAAGAAGCGGAAGATCAATTGCAGCTGAAGGTAACCGAGAAAGAAGAGCAAATCACAGCAATGCAGCGTCAAATAGAAGCCCTAAAAAGAAAAGCCGAGCAAGGCTCACAACAGTTGCAAGGAGAAGCACTGGAGCTGCAACTTGAGGAAACCCTGAAAACCAAATTCCCATTTGATGCGATCGAGCCGGTACCCAAAGGCGAATTTGGCGGTGATGTGATACAACGAGTGGCCTCCACTAATGGCGCGGCTGGGACGATACTATGGGAATCCAAGCGCACCAAAAACTGGAGCGACACCTGGCTGCCTAAATTGCGTAACGATCAGCGTACGGCCAAAGCTGAAATTTCTGTGATCATATCAACCACATTACCCAAAGATCTTGAAAGCTTTGATCAGCGCGATGGCGTTTGGATTGCCTCCCCCCGTTACGCCTTACCCTTGGCCATAGCACTGCGACAAACCTTGATTGAAGTCTCTAATTCAAAGCAAGCTCAGCAAGGCCAACAAACGAAAATGGAAATGGTCTATGAGTATTTAACAGGGCCCCGCTTTCGTCATCGCATTGAAGCCATTGTTGAGAAGTTTTCCGATATGCAGACCGATCTTGATAAAGAGCGCAAAGCCATGACCCGACTTTGGGCAAAGCGAGAAACTCAAATTCAGGCGGTTATTGAATCCACTGTTGGCATGTATGGGGATTTTCAAGGCATTGCTGGCCGCGCGTTACAGCAGATCGAAGGCTTGGAAATGCCATTACTCGAAGACATCACCGTCAGTTAGTCCATTACAGCGTATGAGTACCGAATTACGCCCCAAATTTTGGGAAAACCACTCATTAGAAACACTCAGCGATGCCGAGTGGGAAGCCCTCTGCGATCGCTGTGGGCGATGTTGTTTGCATAAACTCGAGGACATTGATACCGGTGAGCATCACTACACTGACATCAGCTGTCGGCTTTATGACTTAAAAGAAAAACGTTGCCGCCATTACACAGAACGATTTAAGCATGTTCCTGAGTGCTTGGACTTGCGAACAATTGATCCCAAAACCTTTAGTTGGCTGCCAAATACCTGCGCCTATCGACGACTTTGGGAAGGGGAATCACTCCCTTCATGGCACCCACTGGTATCAGGCGACGAAAATAGTGTTCAAAACGCAAAAATTGGCATTTCAGACTGGGCCGTCAATGAAGACTCATTGCCTGATGATGCGGATTGGCAAGAGCATGTCGTGCAATGGGTTAATCAGTGACAGGCGCCAAATTAAACTTCACCAATAATTTTCAGGAAATGGACCTGGTAGTAAGTAGATGTCCCGACCAATCCATCTGTCTTCAACGTAAGCATTAGGTACATTAGGAGCATCACGACGCTCCCCTCTTTCATTTGCTTGCGTCTTGGAACAAAGACGGTAGGAAGCTGCACATGATACGAATATAAGTACAAACAAAAATGCCGGTAATACGTAACTCTGATCAACTAATTTCTCACCCTGTACGGCCGCAAGATCTGGAAAAGGACGCTCCGAGGGTAAAGATATAGGGGTTAGATCGATGCAAGACATCTCAGGCAGTAACTCTTTATTGAAATTTAAGTTTTGCAAATTTAATGAATCTAGCCCATACCCCAGTAACGGGGTTGCCGAAATCACAGCCTCCCTTAATGCCGACATCAAGACAAGCTTTCTATTTTGATGCACTTTTAGATGTAGATGCTCTGATGCTGGAAATATCCCGGATTGATTTTGTTGCGTAACCTCGTTGATAGAAGCAAGCGAACCGTTAGCAGACTGCTCTTTTTTTTCCTTTTCAGCCTTCATGGCAGCCTGATGGACTCTGTAGAAGTGTTGACCTGAAATCATGCTATTTTTAACCGTCATTATTATAATTCTTGGTTAACAACTGTACCGAAAAAGCGCCTAAACGACCAGTACAATTACCGTTTATTCAGCTGGTACTCACGAACCGCTTTGTTGTGCGCCTGTAAGGTCTCAGAAAACTGATGGGTGCCATCCCCTTTAGAAACAAAATACAGCGCCGTATCCCCATCCGGGTGTAAAGCGGCTTTGAGCGCCGCATGAGACATCATGGATATTGGGGTTGGGGGCAAGCCCTTAATCACGTAGGTGTTATAGGGAGTGGGTTCTCGCAGATGTTTACGCGTAATATTGCCATCAAAGGCATCACCAATGCCATAAATCACCGTCGGATCCGTTTGTAAGCGCATTTTTTTATTCAAACGGTTTACAAACACACTCGCAATGCGTGGCCGCTCATGCGCCACACCGGTTTCTTTTTCTATAATCGACCCCATAATCAAGGCTTCGTAGGGTACCTTGTAAGGCAAACCCACCTGCCGACCCTGCCATTCTGTTTCTAATGTTTCCAGCATCACCAAAAAAGCGCGCTCTAAAATATCCGTGTCCTTAGCTTTGGCATTAAACTGATAAGTATCTGGGTAAAACCAGCCTTCGGGATTGTCGTTTGGTAACCCATGGGGCTTTGTCATTTGATGAAACCAACCTTTTACCGCGGTTTTATCCCCAGATGGCAGTGTCTTAGTAATTTGTGGGTGTTCATTTAACTGCTGCAGCCACTGCTGGAAGGTTAAGCCTTCAATTAGAGTGACTTGGTAAGTAGCCACTTTACCTTGAATCAATTGATTTAAAATGCCTTCCGCCGTAAGTTCGCCTTGTAATTGGTACACCCCCGCTTTTAACTGTCGATCCATGCCCTTAAAACGACCGTACAGATTCATAACCTCTGGCCTGACCAGCAACCCCTGCTCATTGAGTTTTTGGATGACTTGCTTGAAACGCATGCCTGAAGGAATCTCAAATTCAAGAGCCTCTTCGAGATAGCTGCTGTGCGTTCTTGCCTGATTAAGCATGACAAAAACCGCTATCACTGCAATACAGGCACTCGCCAACAGCCAAGTCATCATTAACAATAATCGTACGCGCACAGCCCCACCGTTCCTTGGTTAACCACTTACGACAGCCATCCATGGACGCGCATGACTTTGCAATAACCGCGTCAACTCTCCAATGTGAAAAGCGCTGTCACCCACTTGAACCACCGGCCAAATCCCACGAACCGAGTTAGATAAAAACACCTCATCCGCTTCCAATAAATCAGCCGCAAAAGTTTTTACCAGTTTCGTTGGAATATCAAGATTTGCGGCCAAATCGAGAATTTTTTTTCGAAAAACGCCAGCAATACCGCACTCACTTATGTCTGGCGTATAGAGACACCCAGACTGAACCCAAAACAAGTTCGCGCACGTCGTACACACCAGATGACCCGCCATGTCCAACATCACCCCATCATCCGCGCCTAAAGCCACTACTTCTCGACTGGCCAACACCTGTTCTAAGCGATTTAAATGCTTGAAACCCGCTAATAAGGGCTGCGAACCCAACCGGGTTGTACAAAGAAGCAATCGAGCGCCGCACTCCCTTAATAAGAGGTTGCGCTCACTGAATCGGTCTTGGAAAACTAACAGCTGACATTCTGGCTGCTTTGAATTTAAGGCTGTATTTGCCTTATCCTGCCAATAGCCACCATACCCACGAGTAGCGCCGCCGGCTGTCAAAATCACTTTAACGACTGAAGCCGTGTTTGAAGGCATTAAATGATTGTTAATGCTCAAGAGGATCTCGTCATAATCAAATGGAATATCAAGAATCTCTGCGCCACGAGCCATTCGTTCAAGGTGTTCAGAAAGCAACAATATTTCATCACCCACACATGGCATGGTCTCAAAGACACCGTGACCGTAATGCAGCGCGTGATCTAGGGAAAAAGGGGTGGATGGATTGTAATAAGCCCGCACTTATTTGACTGCAGAAAAAATTAAAGAGCCATTCGTGCCACCAAACCCAAAAGAATTGGACATCACATAGGAACTGTCAAAGGGGGCGGCTGTATGAGGAACAAAATTTAAATCACAACCGTCATCAGGTTGATCTAAATTGATGGTCGGTGGCGCCATTTGTTCCGTTAAAGCCAGTACCGAAACGGCTGCCTCGACGGCTCCTGCAGCCCCTAACATGTGGCCCAACATGGATTTAGTTGAACTGATCGCAATAGTCTCAGCGCTGGCACCAAAGGTTTTTTTAATGGCATTCACTTCGGCAATATCACCAGCCTGAGTGGACGTGCCGTGAGCGTTAATGTACCCCACTTGTTCTGGCTTTAAGCCCGCTTGATCCAAGGCAAGCTGCATGGAGCGAGCCGCTCCATCCCCACCATCTGGAGGAGACGTAATATGATGCGCATCACCACTCATCCCAAAACCGATCAGCTCAGCGTATATACGAGCACCACGCGCCATGGCGTGATCATAGGATTCTAATAGTAATATACCCGCTCCATCACTTAAGACAAACCCATCTCGATCTTTGTCCCAAGGGCGGCTTGCGGCTTGCGGGTCTTCATTACGACTGGATAACGATCTAGCGGCAGCAAAGCCCGCCATACCCAACAAACTGGACCCCTTCTCAGCACCACCGGCCAACATACAATCCACGGCACCTGACGCAATCAAGTTAGCTGCTGTGCCAATATTATGCGTACCCGCCGCACAAGCTGTCGTAATACACAAATTAGGGCCACGTAACCCAAAACGAATCGACACATTGCCCGCCGCCATATTCGTAATGGCACCAGGCACAAAAAAAGGCGACAAACGTTTTGCCCCTTTCTGATTCATGACATTGTGTTGGTCTTCAATGGTGCTAATGCCCCCTATGCCAGACCCAACACAGACGCCAAAACGATCAAGGTCCACCTGCTGATCTAATTGACTCAAATCATAGCCACTGTCTTCCATGGCTTGTTGAGCCGCAACAACGGCGTACTGAATAAATAAATCAATACGCCTGGCTTCTTTAGACGACAGACAAGAGCTGGGATCAAACTCTTTAATTTGGCCAGCAAACTGAACTGGCAACACACTGGGGTCGGTATCGGATATCATCCGGATACCACTGCGACCTGCAAGGAGTGACTCCCATGTCTTGGAACGATCTCCTAAACAACTCAACACCCCTAAACCAGTCACTACGACGCGCTGCTGCGTGTGCCGCTTACTCAACTATCTGTACCCTATACCTTAAATCCTAGTTTTACCTTAATCCTGACTGTTACTAAATAAGAATAAGGCAGAAAGCGTTTTATTGATTTGCTTTCACGTAATCAATGGCTTCTTGAACTTTAGTAATTTTCTCAGCTTCTTCGTCCGGAATTTCGGTTTCAAACTCCTCTTCCAACGCCATCACCAATTCTACCGTGTCGAGTGAGTCCGCTCCTAAGTCATCAACAAAAGAAGACTCGTTGGTGACTTCTTCAGCTTTCACGCCCAACTGTTCAGCAACAATTTTTTTAACTCGATCTTCTACACTGCTCATACTTCTTAACTCCTCATGCAACTTAAATTTGGACCAGACCGACCTAACAAAAGATCAATAAACAAACACCCTGACTGGTCAAACAGGGCGTAGTGTAGATAATTGCGCCCACTGCTGGCAAGCACAATTACCGCCTTGCATATTTACTAATTCATATGCATACCGCCATTGACATGCAACACCTGACCATTAACGTAGTTGGCCGCCGGCGATGCAATAAACCCAACCATTTGAGCAATGTCTTTAGGCTCGCCAATAAAGCCAGCCGGAATACTGCTCATAATCATATCTTTTTGATCATCCGACAGCTCTGCCGTCATATCCGTATTAATGTATCCGGGCGCTACCACATTGGCTGTAATACCCCGCTTAGCCATTTCTCTGGCAATAGACCGGGTAAACCCCTCCACACCTGCTTTTGCTGCGGCATAATTCACCTGCCCTGGATTACCCGTGCTGGCAACGACGGAACTGATGCTGATGATTCGGCCCCAGCGCTTTTTAGACATCCCTTTTATCAACGCCTTGACCAAATAAAAAATGGGATTTAGGTTCACATTGAGAACAGACTCCCAATCATCGGCACTCATTCTCAGCAACAAATTGTCCTGAGTGATGCCGGCATTATTCACCAAAATATCTGGCGCCCCTTGAGCATCCGATAAGCCTTTTACTTGTTCAGCAATCCCCTTGGCATCACTCACATCCAACACGACTCCAAGACCAGGCTCCATGAATGACGATAACCGCGCCGTGATTTTCTCAGCCCCAGCAGCAGAGGTGGCCGTACCAATGACCTTAGCGCCTTGAGATGCTAACTGCTCGGCTATGGCAGCCCCAATGCCTCGACTGGCCCCTGTCACCAAAGCCACCTTACCAGTCAAATCACTTTCTAACCCCATGATACTCATGAGCCTCCCTATTTACTCACTAAGTCCAAAACTATCTAAGTCCCAACTCGATAGATTACGCTTCGGCTCGATCCAATTGTTCAATGGTTTGCAAAAAAGTCTCGCGAGTATCTAACGCAATGCGATTTTTTGACGGTACAATCCGCTTATTCAAGCCAGTCAGCACCTTACCTGGACCGCATTCTATTAAATTCTCAGCACCAAACTCCGTCATTTTTTGCACACACTCAACCCACCTTACAGGTGAAAACAGCTGTCGATAAAGCGCAGATCTCACTTGCTCGGCATCACCCGCCACTTCAGCATGCACATTATGAATAACAGGAATATCACCCCTATTAAATGAGACCGTCATCAAAGCCTCTTGAAATTCTTCCGCCGCTTCAGACAACAGGGCACAATGAGACGGCACACTCATTGGCAGCAATACAGCCTTTTTGGCACCCGCTTCTTTGGCCAGCACCAGCGCCATTTCAACCGCTTTCAGGTGACCACCCACCACGGTTTGACCTGGCGCATTTAAATTAGCCACATTCACTAGGGCTTGGGTCTTATCAGCACTGTCACGACACACCTGCTCAACGGCCTCTAAATCTAAGCCAACCAGCGCGCCCATGCCTCCCTGCCCATTTGGGACAGCACCTTGCATCAACTCGGCACGTGTTTTGACTAGGGTCAGAGCAGCCTTGAATTCAAGGTATCCGGCCGCAACCAAGGCCGAAAACTCCCCCAGACTATGACCTGACATGACCGCAGGCAATACTTCCGTATGACTTTGCCAAACTCGCCACACAGCAATGTCAGCCGTTAACATCAAGGTTTGAGTAATGACCGTATTAGCCAGATCTGAAGGTTCACCTTCGGAAACCAATTTCCACAAATCTATGTTGAGTTGATCAGCTGACTGCTCAAAGGTCTCTCGAAAGACAGTTTCAGCTTGGTAATAGTCTTCCAGCATACCCGGCTTTTGTGACCCTTGACCTGGGAACACCATTCCCAACAACTTTGGATTCATGCCATCTGATTCCCTGTTCTGATCGATCTTTTAAAACTTGATTACGCCTTTACAGCCATATCTTGAGCACTCAGCCCATCTTGAGTGTTCGGCGCGAACCGAGACAGTAACTCTTGGCATACTCGGTGTCGAGCATGCTCTGCGGCCCAACTCACCGCGTGCTCAAACGACTTTTCATCCGCGCCACCATGACTTTTAACCACAGTACCTAACAAGCCAATTAAGCTGGCGCCATTGTATCGACCCGGATCTAAACGCTTTTTTACGCCCGATAAAGCAGGTTTACTCATAAGACCCAGCAACTTGAGCCACCAACTGCGATGCACTTCGGCTTTCACAGTTCCCGAGATCATCTTGGCCACGCCTTCCATAGACTTCAAGGCCACATTGCCAACAAAGCCGTCACAAACCACAACATCGGCGCCCCCAAAAAAGATGCCATCCGCTTCGACGTAACCGATGTAATTTAAGGATTCAAAACCAGCGGGCAAGTCCGTTTGCAACATCTGATTCGCCGTTTTAACTTGCTCGTTGCCTTTGATGTCTTCTTCACCAATGTTCAGTAAACCTACTCTTGGATTTGGGCGCTCTTCCAACAGTTCAAACAATAAAGAGCCCATCAACGCAAACTGATGAAGTTGAGCCCCCGTACAATCCACGTTCGCCCCCAAGTCCAACATATAAAAATGACCATCCAGAGCGGGAATAGTGGTCACGATAGCGGGACGATCAATACCTGACGCTGTCTTTAGCACAAACCGAGACGTAGCCATTAAGGCACCCGTATTACCGGCACTGACACACGCATCTGCCTGGCCCTCTTTGACCAGGTTGATGGCAATACGCATAGAGGACTGTTTTTTTCGCCTGAGCGCATCAGCAGGCTTTTCATCCATTTCCACCACCTGCTCAGCAGGCACAATGTCATACTTAGCAGGATCAGGGCGGTCTTTGATACGCTGAATTTGCTCCTTAATGGGTTCTGGCCGACCAACTAACAACAGTCGATCGTCAGAGTGACGGATAAAATTCAACGCAGCAGGAACAGTAACACTGGGACCAAAGTCCCCGCCCATGGCATCAATGGCCAGAGTAATGGAGCTCAACTCGTAACTCTTTGCGCGTACGCGTCTATTCTTCGTCTTCTTCGATTTCGGCCGCTTTATGAATTACTTGGCGACCACGATAAAAACCATCAGGCGTGACGTGATGACGCAGATGTGTTTCACCGGTCAGAGGATCTTGAGAAAGGGCTGGAGCCTTAAGTGCATGATGTGAACGCCGCATGTCGCGTTTTGAACGTGATTTTCGATTTTGTTGTACCGCCATAACCGCCTCTTATTGATGCTCATACAGAGCCTAGTAATAAACTGGGGCGCAATTGTATAGTGTTTGAATTCAAAATACAAAGCGCCACTGATTCATTAATCAATAAAGGCTTACTCACCACCCAAGTAATCGACTAACTGGCCGCTGGTTTGGCGCAAGCGCTGGGATAACATCTGAGAAATTTTCAACAACAACTGTAACGCTACGTTTGGCTGGGCGCCTGACAGCTGCAAGAAACCGTCCCGAGAAAGCACAACCAACAACACATCGCGCTCTGCAATCGCTTTGGCGGAACGTGGCTGCCCATCAACCAGCGCCATTTCACCCAGACTTTGAGAGTTTGAAATCCTTGCAATTCGGCTGTGGCTGTTTTTACCATCTCGCTTATATATATCCACCACCCCCTTGAGAATTATCCCCATATAACGATCGGTTTCACCTTCACTGAAAATAACCGTACCCGGGCTTAACTCATAGAGCTTCATATACTCGGATATTTTGACCAGCTGATCCCAAGAAAAATCACTCGCCCATCGGGTCTCATCCAACATTGCCGCCAACTTCTCAGACGAACATGGAATTCTTGAGCCTACTTCTAAATGATCTGCCATTCTGCATCCTAATCAATTAACAAACACTCAAGCCACGACGGTATTTAAACGCCACTATGTTGCTTCAGAGTCAAAATTAAAATAGTCAATATTAAGAATATGACGGGTCTTGCAGATGATCAAAAAATTATCCGAACAAGATGCTTAGCAGTAACTGCATAAGGCCACTAATTTGACGGCCAATAAGGTTGATAACCAATAAGGTTGAAGGCCAGGCAAGAGAGGGCCAACCAGGAAGCCGGCCCAGCTATAGAAGAGAGATTAAGGGCGACCAATACTCATATAATCAAATCCGTACTCACGAACCACTTTAGGATTGTACAGATTGCGACCATCTAAAATAAAAGGCGTGTTCAAAAGGAATTTGATTTGTTCAAAATCAGGCTGGCGAAAGCGCTTCCACTCAGTGACCAAAACTAAGGCATCTGACCCTTTTAAAATTTCATAGGGATCTTCTGAAATTGTGATAGAAGACTCAAACCACTCCGCAGGCAATGCCTCTTTAATGGATTCATTGGCTTCAGGGTCATAGGCTTTGATTTTAGCACCTGCCTCGATCAAATCCTCTATCAACGTAATGGCCGCGGCTTCACGAACATCATCCGTGTCAGGCTTAAAGGCTAACCCCCACAGAGCGAATGTTTTACCCGCTATATCGCCATCAAAATATGTACTGGCCTTTTGAAATAACACTTTTTTCTGAAGTTGATTACGATCATCGACGGATTTAAGCAGCATCGCATCAAAATCGACTTCATCTGCCGTGCGTATTAACGCTTTTACATCTTTAGGGAAACATGACCCCCCATAACCACAACCAGGATAAATAAAGGAGGGGCCAATACGACTGTCGGAACCAATCCCTTTACGCACGGCCTCAACATCAGCACCCAAACGATCGCAAATATTAGCCACTTCATTCATTAATGAAATCTTGGTCGCCAACATAGCATTAGCAACGTACTTAGTCATTTCCGCATCTCGTACGCCCATCATCAAGACTTTATCCCGGCTTCGGTTAAATGGGGCATACAGCTCTGTCATCATACTTTTGGCTTTTTCACTTTCAGCACCGATGATGATTCGATCGGGAGTCATAAAATCTTTTACAGCGGCTCCCTCTTTCAAAAATTCGGGGTTGCTGACCACATCAAACCCTTGAGAACTCTGACTTTTCGCGTCCAGAGCTTGCTGGATAGTATTTCGGACCTTATCCCCTGTCCCAACAGGCACAGTACTTTTATCTACGATGACCGCATAGTGCTCAAGGTTTTCCCCAATGGACTTTGCTACTGCCAACACATAGCGCAAATCAGCTGAACCATCTTCACCAGGAGGGGTGCCGACCGCTATAAAGTACACATTCGATTTTTTCATAGCGGAAGGTAAATCCGTTGTAAAGTCGAGGAGGCCTCGCTCAACACTTTCAACAACGATTTTTTCAAGGCCGGGCTCATAAATTGGAATCTGACCCGCTTTCAAACGAGCAATTTTAGCTTCATCTATGTCGACACAGGTCACGTTATTGCCCATTTCAGCAAAACAAGCCCCAGTCACCAAGCCCACGTAGCCAGTACCCACTACCGTAATATTCATAAATAACCTCTCTAATTTTTAAATTGTATTATTAGTTTTTGTGCGTATTTAGTTTTTATTCAAGGTCACTAGCAGGCTTTAAATTCACATCAATATCAGCTGACTGCTGAAAATAGTTAAAGAAATCTTGAAAATCAAAACGACCCATCTGGCCTTCTAAAAAGCCCCTCATTTCCTCACGCTCTTGCGCAATCGTTTCTGGCTCGCTTGACTCATCTTGATCAGATTGCACTTCTTCCAAAATAACTACAACAAAATCAGAATCAACGACAACACCTTCAATGGACGACTGAACAGTAGCCTCAGGTAGCGTGGCTGGTTTTGGCATTGCAAACACCGTCTGCATAACTAGCGGGGGTGCACCTCCAGCAGAGCGCTTGACACTCTCCATGCTCACCCACTGCAAACCATAAGTTTCATTTGCCGCCTCGAGCGATAAACCTGAGCGCATTTCGGCAATGATTTCACGCCCATGCTTCATAGCGAGACCAGAAGCTTCTTTTTGCTTGAGCAATGTCTCAATTTGACCCCGGACGTCGGCAAGCGGCTTTAAGCTGGCCGGAATGTACTCACGCAGGTGCAAGACAAAAGCTTTGCCATCATCTATCTCAAGCACCTCACTGTTAAAACCATCCAAGACTTCTTCATTAAAGGCCAAAGAAGCCAAGCCTTGGTCATCAAAGGGTGGCGCTAACCGCCCTTCTCTTGTTAGCACCGGTGACGTTTGAACAGACAGGCCAAATTGATCCGCAACTGATTTCAAATCATCACTTTCAAAAACGGCCGTTTTAAACTGCTCAAGCTCATCAATGAATTTTTCTTGGGCAAAATCATTAGCAAGCTGTGACCGTAAGCGCTCCCGTTCGTCCTCAAAAGAAGGGATATCGGGTTTTCGCTCATCTAACATGCGAATAATATGAAAGCCATATTCTGTTTTAACCGGCTCAGAAATATCATTCACCTGCATAGACCAGAGCGCATCTTCAAATTCAGGCACGAAAAGACCTTTAGCACTGTAGCCAAGATCCCCCCCACTTTCAGCAGAGCCGGGATCATCAGAATATTCTTTTGCCAAATCAGAAAACAGTTTATCAAGATCCGATTGCTCGCTTTCAACGTCAGCTAATTGTTGACGCAAACTTACAGCCAAAGCCCTAGCTTCATCCTCACTAACATCATCATCAACTGAAATAAGAATATGCGAAACTTTCCGCTCAGCATTTTCGTCCGATTGAAGCTCTGCAACCAATTCATCATAGGCTTCAATCAGAGATGCTTCTTCTACAGATACTTCTTCAAGAAAATTAGAAGCTGAAAACTCTACATAATCCACCTGGACCTGCTCTTGGCGTTGAAACGCGTCTTTATTATTTTCGTAATATTCTGCTACCGAACCTGAAACCAGCTCGACTGAATCCAACTTTTCTTGATGTTTGATTACAGAATAACGGAAGCTCCGTTCTTGATCTTGAAGTCTCATCAAATAATCAATTTGATTCGGTGAGAGCAAGGAGGTATCCATTAAACTTTTACGCAACTGCGTAACCGTATAATCACGACTAATCTCTTTTAAAAACTGACCAGGTGAGTACCCCATTTGCGCTATGGTGGCATCAAAGACAGACTGGCTGTACACACCATCCACTTGAAACTGTGGCATTGATCGAATCCACTCACCTAATAGCGGCTGCGGTGCGACAAGCCCCATTTCTTCAACCAAGTCCGAGACCAGATAACGGTCAATTAAAGACTGTAAAACCTGAGGCCTTAAGTTATCTGGATCGACTAAGTCTAGGTTCGGGTTATCCCCCATTCTCGATAAAAGGCGGCTACGCTCTGAGTCGACACGCTGAGTTAACAGGGCTTCAGTGATCTCTTCACCATTGACACTCGCAACCGGTTTTGGCTTGGTAAAAACCACCATCAACGACTCGGCACCGTATAATGAAAACAGCACCACCACAATGCCGAGCAACACTTTGCCCAACCATCCTTTTATAACCTGGCGAAATCCTTCCACGTGGGCTTTAAACCTCTTTCAGTAAGATCATAGCTAATAAGAGACTCGCAACATAAGATACAAGCGACTGTACTTAAAGACCCTCTAAGCTTCAGCAACCATCTCTTTGTTTACCGCTTCCTTAAGGGCTTTACCAGCACGAAAGTTTGGGAGATAAGCCGCTTTAATGGTCATAGCCTCACCTGTTTGAGGGTTACGACCCGCTCGCTCGGGACGAAATTTTGAAGCAAAGGTACCAAAACCTATCAAGGTGACTTCTTCACCTTGACACATAGCTTCTGTAATTTTGTTGAATACGCTATCAAGCGCCTGGGTGGCATCCTTTTTTGACAAGCCCGTATCAGACGAAATTTGATCTATCAGCTCAGATTTATTCACAACATCTCCTCAGGTTGGTTAAGGAGGGCCATTTTATGCCAAAGTCAGTAAAAAAGTCACATGCTATTACGGCTAATTGGGTGACAAACTGGGTTAATGGGTGCTGATACGAGGTGTTTTTTTACCATCAGACTCCACAGGTGTCGTCATGGACGACTCTTCAACATCAGAAACACGTGCTGAGGGCATTTTTGTTAAAGCGATTTCAAGCACTTCATCAATCCAAGCCACCGCCCTGATCTCCAAGTCAGCCTTGATGTTGTCCGGCACTTCTTTTAAATCACGCTCGTTCTCTTTCGGAATCAACACCGTGGTAATACCACCACGATGAGCAGCCAATAACTTTTCCTTCAGCCCACCTATCGGCAGCACTTCCCCTCGCAAAGTAATCTCACCTGTCATAGCCACATTCTTCTTCACAGGAATGCCCGTCAGCACTGAAACCAGAGCTGTGCACATACCAATACCCGCACTCGGCCCATCTTTTGGCGTTGCCCCTTCTGGCACATGGATATGCAGGTCCTGCTTTTGGTAAAACTCATCATCGATACCCAAAGCAGCACTGCGACTCCGAACCACCGTGAATGCCGCCTGAATCGACTCCTGCATCACATCGCCTAAAGAACCTGTTTTAACATGCTTACCTTGACCACTCATCGCCACGGCTTCAATAGTCAACAACTCTCCACCCACTGAAGTCCAGGCTAACCCTGTGACAATCCCAACACGGTCTTCTTCACCAGCACGACCATAGTTATACTTTCGAACACCGTGATAGTGCTCTAAATTATCCGTTGAGATCAGAATACCCTGGCCGTTTTCCGTACCCTCTGTCACCGGCACCTCATCGAGCGCCTGCTCTTTTACGACTTTACGGCAAATTTTGGTGATCGCGCGCTGCAAACCACGAACCCCACTTTCTTTCGTGTAATAACGAATCAAGTCTCGTACGGCAGCCTCATCAAAATTAATTTCTGATTCTTTTAACCCATTTTCTTCTAGGGCTCGACCAATCAGATGATTTTTTGAAATCGCAATCTTTTCATCTTCCGTATACCCCGGGATTCGAATCACTTCCATTCGATCCAGCAAAGCAGGTGGAATGTCCATGCTGTTTGCTGTGCAGATAAATAACACTTCCGACAAGTCGTAATCGACTTCAAGATAATGGTCATTAAACGCATTATTTTGCTCGGGATCCAGCACTTCAAGCAATGCGCTGGCGGGATCACCACGGACATCGGCGCCCATTTTGTCGATTTCATCCAACAAAAAAAGCGGGTTTTTCACGTTTACTTTGCTGATTTTTTGGAGCAGTTTTCCTGGCATAGAGCCAATATAGGTTCGACGGTGGCCGCGAATTTCAGCCTCATCTCGAACCCCACCCAACGCCATTCGGACAAACTTTCGCTCCGTTGCTTCTGCAATTGACTTACCTAACGAGGTTTTCCCCACACCAGGCGGCCCAACCAAACACAGCACAGGCCCTTTTAATTTTTTAACACGAGACTGAACCGCTAAATACTCTAAAATACGCTCTTTGACTTCTTCCAGCCCGTAATGCTGTGTGTTTAACAGTTTTTTTGATTCTTTTAAATCGTAACGAATTTTACTTCGCGTCTTCCATGGCAAATTAATGAGCCAATCCAGATAGCCTCGAATAACCGTTGCCTCGGCAGCCATTGGGGACATTTGTTTGAGTTTATTGAACTCCTGCATCGCCTTGGTTTTGGCATCTTTATGCATGCCAGCGCCATCGATTTTTTTCTGAATTTGATCCATTTCATTAGCACCGTCTTCCGTGCCATCTAACTCTTTTTGGATCGCTTTCATCTGCTCATTCAGATAATACTCTCGCTGGCTTCGCTCCATTTGTTTTTTAACGCGACCCCGAATGCGTTTTTCAACCTGAAGCAAGTCCATTTCATTGGTTAACAACTTAGCGAGAAAATTAGCGCGCTCTTCGATGTCATTTGTTTCTAGGATTGCCTGCTTATCTTCAAGCTTAAAAGTGATGTGCGCCGCAATGGTATCAATCAACCGCGAAGGCTGATTGATATGCTGGATCGAAGAAACCAACTCATTAGAAATTTTCTTACTTTTTTTAACGTAGCCTTCAAAGTGCTCCAACGTTTTACGCACCACTTCAACGGCAACCGTTTCAGGACAGGCCGGTTCTTCCCAAGCCGTCACTAAAGCGCGAGCAAAAGCATCTTCAGGGTAATACTCTCGCACCAAAGCCCTCTGGCGACCTTCAACCAACAATTTAACGGTACCATCGGGTAATCTTAGCAACTGCAATATGGTTGCCATGGTGCCAACATCGTACAACGCGCCTTGCGAAGGCTCATTCTCAGAAGACTCACGCTGAGTCACCAAAAGCACTTTTTTATCCACCTGCATGGCATGCTGTAAAGCACGAATCGATTTTTCACGACCCACAAACAGTGGCATCACCATAGTCGGGAATACCACGACATCTCTGAGGGGTAATACTGGATAGGAAAAGTCAGCGCCAGGTTGTGTCATCTGCAGCTCTATACTCAACCTTTTTGGTCGCTGGGTACCGCTTTCTGGGCATCGTTCGTATTTTCATAAATCAGCTTAGGCGCAGACTCTCCTTTAATCGCCGATTCATCAATAACAACCTTGGACAGATTCTCCGTTGAAGGCACCTCATACATGGTATCCAATAAAATCCCCTCCAAGATAGAGCGCAAACCTCGAGCACCCGTTTTTCTTTCCATGGCTTTTTGGGCCACAGCACTAAGTGCATCTTGTCGAAAATCCAATTCAACATCTTCCATTTCAAAAAGACGACTGTATTGTTTCACTAAAGAGTTCTTAGGCTCGGTTAAAATTTGAATCAGTGCCTTTTCATCCAACTCTTCTAAAGTGGCAATAACAGGTAGACGCCCTATAAATTCCGGGATCAAGCCGTATTTGACCAAGTCTTCGGGCTCAACATCCTTTAGCGTATCTCCAACACTGCGCTTGTTATCCTTACTTTTAACGGTCGCGGAGAAACCGATACCACTTTTATCCGAGCGATCCTGGATTACTTTATCCAAACCAGCAAACGCACCACCACAAATAAACAGAATATTGGACGTATCAACCTGCAAAAATTCTTGCTGCGGGTGTTTTCGCCCCCCTTGGGGTGGGACTGACGCAACAGTACCCTCAATTAACTTCAGCAAAGCCTGCTGAACACCTTCACCGGAAACATCTCGAGTAATAGAGGGGTTGTC
>CAZECE010000096.1:0-4968 GCA_964510525.1 uncultured Pseudomonadales bacterium
CACTGCTGCGATAGCCACTTGAGCTTTGAACTTGGCGGTGTGGTTTCTGCGTTTTCGACTCATTTTGCGCTCCTTTTGGGTTGATTAATATATCAACAGGAACGCGCTTACGCTACTGTCCAGTTTTTGGGGTCCACTTCATTTTGAGTTGAATGCTTTGCCGAACTGGCTGGGCTAAATTTGTTATAAAAACAGTCGTGGACAGAGGCCTATATTATAGCTTGCTTGAAACAAAGCGATTTAAACTAACACCTGCTTCAGCGGCTTGTATTACTAGCATCCGATGAGTCTCAGGTAGAACTCGAACCATAAATTTCCCACTGTACTTTTTCAGTGTTAATGGTTCTGGTATCTCTTCACCTTGGAGTTTCATGTCTTTAACACAGTCTTTTACAACCTGCCTGATACCTGAAAGGGCCTTGTCAGGTGTTTTTGCTAACCAGCTAAGGCTTGGAAATTCTGCACACAGACCAACATGCTCGCCATCTTCTTCAGACCAAGTTACTCTATATGTATATTGATCAATGGTTTTAGCCATTTTCTTCCTCCAACCGCTTGATAACTTGCAATACCTGCTTGACCTGAAATGGCTTTGCTTTCCCTTTGGAGTTTTGAATATTTACTCGAGGGTCACCTTGCCATGGGGTTTTATAAATTCTATGGCTTGAGCCAGATTGCCTTGGTTTGCCAAACCAAAACTCGCACACTTTACTTAAGTCACTAAAGCGAACCCCTTTAGGGTTTCGCTTCATTTCAAAGATTATTGATTCAATGCTAGACATAATTATTATAGTATCAATATAGATACTATTTTCAAACTTTAATCTGATAACCCCTAACTCTTATAGTTTTCTTATCATGGGTTAGGGTAAGATATTGAAATAAAGCGAATTTAAGCCAAAAAACAGGGTTGGCTATTGAACGACAATTATCTTTTCCGGTTGGCGACAATTAAAGTTGCCGGTTGAAAAATAATTATCGGGTATTATTTGGACCTTTTGAGGTTCGAGTGGATGCCCGGAAAGCGATTAACAACTCAACAGGTGAAGATTTATATGGAAAGTAGAAGAGAAGGTAAAACCCAGGTCACCGCAGCGGCCAAGGCGGGCGTAAGCGAACGTACAGGTCGTACCATCGAGCAGGGACAAATGCCACAAAGCTGTCTTTTGCGTAATCGGCTATAAACCACTTATAAAAATCAACGCCCATCTCACAGTCATCTAAGCATTGCAGCACGTAATTGTTGTGCTGGTTGTGAGCGCCTTGCGTTTGCTTGGCGTTTTTTCTATTGTTGTGTTGATGATCTTTATCGTCGCCGGTCGTCTGGTGTTATCCGTTGGTTAAGGCTAACCACAGTGTACCAGATTAAATTCAGTGTTGGGCAGGGCACACAACGCTGCATCTATTGTGATTGCAAGCCCAAAAAAGCCGCGCACTTGGCTAAAAAACTAGGGTTGAATGACGACCAAAAAGCGTCAGTCCAAGCCATCATGGCCGAAGCCAAAGATCAAAAAATGGCACTTCGTAAAGCCACGCATGACAAAATTTCATCAAAGATAACCGGAGGGGGGGGGGCGTCTAAGAAAAGATTTTGGATCATCTTCTGCTAATTGGCGGTTTTCAGGTAATTCTAAATTAACGTATCGATAATCGGGCAATGCCCCTCTGCCGCACCCCATCCCGGATTTCGCTATCGCCCTATCCACCTGGCTAGGGGAGCTGAGTTATGTTCAATTCAGATAGCAATTATCCATCACGTCGCTATAATGCATTGTAATGCACTGTATTATAGAGGTGGTTTGATATGGCAATGACCAGCGTTAGAATGCCTGATGAATTATTTTCGGAGTTAGAAAAGGCAGCAGAAATAGCAAGAAGATCAAAGGGTTGGATAATTAATGAAGCTGTTAAAGAATATTTAGAAAAAGAGGCGGTTAAGCAAGAAAGGCTTGAAGAAACACACCAAGCATTAGCAGATCTTAAAGCGGGTCGTCTTCACGAAGGAGCTGCTGTTTTAGAATGGTTGGATAGCTGGGGTGATGAAAATGAGAAGACGCCACCTTTAGCATGAAACTATTTTTCACAGATGCTGCAAAAGCTGACTTAGTCCGATTAAGAGAATTTATTGCAATTAAAAACCCCGGTGCGGCCAGAAAAATCAGTAAAAAATTGAGGGCTGGTATTCTCAGGCTTTGTGATCATCCTAATATTGGCGTTAATATCCCAGAGTTTCCTGGTTTGCAAGATCTTGTTTCTGGCGATTATGTTGTTCGTTATACGGTGTTAGAGCAAGAAATCATAATCTTGAGAGTTTGGCACGGAAAAGAAAACCGCTAAATCAGAACGCTTTTGCCAATAACTGAAACCCACACAATAACAGCAGGTATACCTGGTTTTGTGAGCCTATAAATGAATGGCACTTAGTTAAGGATTTTAAATCAGTAATGCATTGAAAATATTGAAGAAAGCCGACCATCATTGGTAGAGTTGACTTGCGACTCAAACAGCAACCAAGGAAGGTCGGCTCACACTGAAAAGCGAAGCAAAACCATTTCTACGATCTTTTAAACGAATCTAACTGTAACCAGGTGGTCGAGAAGCATATGGGCCATCACCGCAACCGCCAATATTCACCGACCATGACTTTATCGATGTTCGTTCATCAGGTGCTATCAGAGGACAGCTCCTGCCAGAATGCAGCGAATAACTTGAATGTGGGGAGAATTAAAGCTGGGACAGAGAAGTTCAGTAGCCACACTAGGGCGTACTGTATGGCGCGCCAACGCTTGCCATTACAAATGATAGCGGATCTTGTGAAAGAAAGTGGGAAGCAACTGACCAAAATGGCGTAACAAAAATGGTTGTGGCAAGATCGTTGTGTGAAATTTGCGGATGGTACTACCATCCTGCTGCCAGACACTGAAGACAATCAGTCGCACTTTCCTCAGCATGGGAAGCAAGCAGAAGGTATTGGTTTTCCCTTAGTGCGTTTAGTGGCGGTTTTATGCCTATCAACAGGCAGCTTGTTAGATCTAAGCCTGGGTGCCTTCAAAGAATAGTTACAGTGGTTTTAGATAATTTTAAACCCCTAATCAATAACTCCGGTATCATGCTTCAACTTAAATGAGCAGAATCAAGGAAAGCCTGCGATGAAATCATCAACAACGAAAAACTCAATCTTAATAAAATCAGCCGTTTTAGCCCTATCCCTCAACTTAAGCAATGCCGCCATAGCCTGCCACCACGAAGCCAAAGGCGAGCGTGAATGCGGTGGGGAATATTGTGATTACAAGCCCAAAAAAGCGGCGCACTTGGCTAAAAAGTTAGGATAGAATGATGATCAAAAAGCGTCAGTTCAAGCCATCATGGCCGAAGCCAAAGAGCAAAAAATCGCACTTCGTAAAGCCACGCATGAAAAAATCAAAGCCGTTCTGAACGAAGAGCAGCTCGAAAAGTTCGAATCCATGCATCAGCATAAGCACGATCAATAAGAAAGAAGGCCAAACGCATGAGGATCATTCTGATCACTCAGGTCATGGTCATGGATATAAGCCACTTCAGATCACGATCATGAGAGCCACGGCGAGAAAAAAGGTAAGGCCAAAGGCAAAGATAAATCTGAATAAGGTTTGTTGTTAGGTTCTTTGTTAAGTTGCAGGGGAGGGCCCATGCACTCCCTTGTTTTGGGCATCGAGGTTCTTACCCCTGGATGCCCGATCGAGTCGGGCATGACTGAACGAGAACAAAGTGCCCATGTGCCCTCCTTGGTTTTTTTGTATCGAGGTTCTTATATCAGTGAGTTCGATTGAGTTGTGCCTGGCGGTGTAATGTGCGAGGGCCTTTTTCGAGCGCGATTGTTTGGCTGCAACTTGTCGTTATGAGCCCTGGGGAAAAGTATCTTCTTTTCTCCAGGTCGCCTGAATTCAAAAAAATTATGATATAAAACCAATGCTTAGGGTTTTACAGTTTTTGTGCTCTCTTTAAGACAACTATTTTTTCATCAATAAGATCATCAACATGATCTCTGGTGTAAGATTAGCTATATTCAAGAAGGGTATTTATGAATATTGATGAGGTGTGTTATGGCTAATACCAGTTTAACTCTTGGTGAGCATTGGGAAGTCTTTATTAAAAACGAAATTTCCAGTGGTCGGTATGGGTCAGCTAGTGAGGTTGTGAGAGATGCTCTTAGAACACTTGAAGAGCGTAAAACAAAGCTAGATGTGTTGCGGGCACACCTTGCAGAAGGGGCTGAACAATCTGAGCGCGGTGAATACGTGGATCAATCCCTCGAAGAGATGCTTGTAGAATTTAAGAAAGGCAGAGGTAATGAGTAATTGTTTTCGACTGACTCCTCGAGCCAAGCAAGATCTTGGTGAAATTTGGTCGTATTCAAATGAAGTTTGGGGGGAGAGTCAGGCAGATAAGTACGTTACATCGTTGTATCAGCGATTTAAGTGGTTAGCACAACAGCCTTCTGTTGGTATGAAGCGTTCAGATATTCGAAATGGGTTTTATTCCTTTCCGCAAGGTTCGCATTTGGCTTTCTATGTACAAAAGAAAGAAGGGATCGATATTATTGGCGTGCCTCATAAAAATATGGATATTTTAAGTTATTTTGGTTGATGCTTTTGTTGAGCAAGTCCAAAGCTCAATGATGTGCCGCAGGGGCGGGCCTTCGTGTCTTCCTTTGTTTTTGGTATTGATGTTTTTCCAAACTTGATTTGAGTTCCAGGGAACAAAGTCGCATATTTTGGTGTAACGATAATGCGAAAAAACGTAGCCGCGATGAGCGTAGCGAATCGAGGGAGGGCCGGGCTGTGAGGTGCTTACCTCTGGATTCCAGATCAAGTCTGGAATGACGTTTAGCGAGTTTGGAGCACACTACTCAGCAAGCACGTCACCCCAAACTTGATTTGGGGTCCAGGGGTAGGAGGCACTGAGTTGATTGAGTGCGTAATGTGGTTT
>CAZECE010000097.1:0-8723 GCA_964510525.1 uncultured Pseudomonadales bacterium
ACTGGCCAGCCCTTCTAATGAGGTAAAGCTCAAGATGTACGCATTTTACAAACAAGCCACCCAAGGGGACGTGTCGGGCAAAAAACCAGGGATGACCGATTTTGTTGGCAAAGCCAAATACGCCGCCTGGGAAAAACTGGCAGGTACATCGGCAGCCGACGCCATGCAAGGGTATTTGGAGCTTTTTGAATCCCTTAAACCCTAGCCCGCTGTAAACAAAAATCTGACAACCCCTTCGCAGCGCCAGTTTTCACTTTCAGTGCTATAGTTTAAAACGCATCGTATATTTAAACGTGTTGTATATTAAAACCTAACACTGAGACGGCTAACCCCATGCTCAAGCAACTTATCTACTCAAGTATCCTAAATACCTCTGTTGACTGGAAAGACATTGTTGAGATCTCCAAGTCCAGCCAATCGCGTAATAAAGAAAATGAGTTAAGTGGCATTTTGGTGCTCTACCAAAACCAAGTATTACAATTACTGGAAGGGGAAAGCCTAAGCATCACTCAGGTTTTTAACAACATCCTTAATGACAAACGGCACACTCAGGTCAATTTACTTAATTGCGAAACGATTCCCGACCGCCGCTTTGGTGCCTGGAAACTCAAAGAAGTGAACATTGACCGCTTAGACGGCCAGTTTAAAAAAATACTAGAAGCGTTTATGGTCAAAGAAAACACCTCGCTTCGCTTACCTCAAGACAGCGCCCAAGCTTATGCATTGCTAGCGTCTGTATACGCCGCCAATAAAATGTAACCAAAACGCTCATCTGCCTTTTTTCATATCTAAAACTTTCCAAGCTATAAAAATAGTGATTCAATGCCTGCTCATTTTGATGGCATATTTTAGAGGGCATTGCTGATGATCAAACGTTCGTTTAAAGCGCTTCTTGTCGGATCAACATTCCTTCTGGCTGCCTCATGGCTCTCTGCCAATGCACTTGCAGACACACATGGCCATGATGATGCCCTCGACTATCAAACCACGGCTTTAACAAAAAACCTGACCTTATTACAAGGCAAAGGCGGCAACATCATTGCCCAAACCGGCCCAGATGGTCTGCTCTTGGTCGACAATGACTATGCTGACATGTCACCAAAATTGCTCGCGGCCTTGGATCAATTAAACCCCAACAAGGATCAAGGCATCCGCTACATTGTCAACACACACTGGCATGGCGATCACTCTGGTGGCAACCTGGCTCTGGGTAAGCAAGCACCCATCATTGCTCACCGCATGGTCCGAGAACGTCTCAGCCAACCGCAAGAACTCAAAGCATTCAATATGAAAAGCGACGCCTACCCCGTAATGGCATTACCTTCTTTGGTATACGACAAGCAAATGACCTTGCATGTGAACAACGAAACCGTGCACCTCATCCATTTGGCCAATGGGCACACCGATGGTGACAGCGTGGTCTTTTTTGCTGACAGCCAGGTGGTGCATTTAGGGGATCACATGTTTGCAGGCATGTTCCCATTTGTGGATTTGGATCATGGGGGTAACGCCAAGCAGCTGGTGAAAAATTTAGAAAGCCTGCTGCCGTTATTAAGTGCAGACAGCAAAATCGTCCCTGGTCATGGGCCACTGTCGACATTGGACGACTTAAACACCTACATTGAGATGCTCAAAGGCTGCATCAATCACGTTGAAACGGCTCTGGCTAAAGGTGATTCAGTAGAAACCATTCAAGCCAATGGTTTACCCGAAACCTGGTCTGATTACGCTAATGGCTTTATAAAAACCCAGCAGTGGATTGGCTTCATTATTCAAAGCCTAGAAAACAGCTAGCGGACATCCCAAATCAACAAGGTTTTGATTAAAGAAAACCGTCAATCATGGCTATTTTTTAGCAATTTGCATTTTTTTTTGGCATAATTCGCACCGTTTTGGGCATTTGCGCCGCGTAGATAGCCCTTCTCATGACACTCATAAAGATCATTAACAAGCACGTCATGAGCAAAAAACACTCTTGTTTTCTACAACTTTCTATAACCACTGTGAAATAGGGCTATTAAAGTATGAACAATACGGATGATCGATCACTTACCCCCATGATTTACCAAGACATTAGCGCCACTGAACTGGTTGAGCACGCCCTGCAACGAAAAGAAGGTCAGTTAGCCAACACCGGCGCCCTGGTCTGCACCACAGGAGAGCGTACCGGTCGATCACCAAAAGACCGTTTTATTGTCGAAGAGCCCAGCAGCCAGGACGTAATTGATTGGGGTGCCGTAAACCAACCTTTCGCGGCCAACTTATTTGACCAACTTTGGGAAGATGTTGCCGCTTTTGTTGCTCAATCCGATCAATTTATTTCTCATTTACACGTTGGCGCTAACGAAAATCACTATATTCCCGTTCGGGTCACCACCCAAACAGCCTGGCATCAACTGTTTGCCAAAAACATGTTTATTCACCCCAGCCCTTTCAACCCCAAAGAAAAAGCCCAATGGCAAATTTTGCACGCTCCTCACTTTGAGTGCCAACCTGAAAAACACGGCACTAACAGCGAAGCCTGCGTCATTTTAAACTTTGCCGCTAAAAAAGTGCTGATTGCCGGCATGCGATACGCCGGTGAAATGAAAAAAGCCATGTTCTCGGTTCAAAACTTTTTATTACCCGAGCAATCCGTTCTGCCCATGCACTGCTCTGCGAATGCCAACAAAGATGGCGAAGTCGCTCTGTTTTTTGGCCTTTCTGGCACCGGAAAAACCACACTTTCAGCGGATCCTAACCGTTACTTGATTGGCGATGATGAGCATGGTTGGGGTCGGGATACCGTGTTTAACTTGGAAGGTGGTTGTTATGCCAAAACCATTGACCTGTCTCAGAAGAACGAACCCATTATTTGGGATGCGATTCGTTTCGGCAGCGTTGTTGAAAACGTCCCCATGAACCCTGAAAGCCGCGAAGCGGACTACCATGACACCTCCTTGACGCAAAATGGCCGTACGTCTTACCCATTACAGCACGTCAATAAGCGTGTCATCGAAAACCAAGGTGGTGAGCCCAAGTACGCGATCTTTTTAACCTGCGACTTAAACGGTGTGTTACCCCCGGTTTCAAAACTCAGCAAACAAGCGGCTGCTTACCACTTCTTAAGCGGTTATACGGCGCTGGTTGGTTCCACAGAAGTGGGTCAAGGCACTGGCATAAAGTCCACATTCAGCACCTGCTTTGGCGCACCTTTCTTCCCTCGTGCGGCCAGCGTTTACGCTGAACTTTTAATGGAGCGAGTTGAGAGTTTTGGCACTCAGGTATTCTTAGTGAATACCGGTTGGACCGGCGGACCTTATGGCACTGGTGAGCGCTTTTCTATCCCCACCACTCGCGCCGTGATTGATGCCATTTTGTCGGGTCAATTGGATAACGTCGAAACCCGTCATTTGGATATTTTGAACTTAGAAGTGCCTTTACAAGTGCCTGGCGTTGATGCGGAACTCTTGTTCCCTGAAAACACCTGGGACAACGCCGATGCTTACCGCCAACGTGCGCGCAGCTTGGCGCAACAATTTGCGGCCAACTTTGAAAAATACGATGTCGATGCCGCTATTGTGAGTGCGGGACCGAAGGCTTAAACACAACTTTCTTATAACGGGCCGGGAGTTCCGGCCCGTTATAAAAACATTACCCCACTACCTTCCCTGGATTCATAATCCCATCCGGATCAAACACCGCTTTTACCTGCTCCATCAACCCAATCTCTTCTGCCGCACGCGAATACCCAAGCGCGCCCTTCTTAATCAAACCGACCCCATGTTCCGCCGAAACACTGCCTTGGTATTGCTGAACACAACCATAGACTTTTTCACTGACGCCCTTGCAACGCTCAATAAAACGTTCACGATCTAACGACTCGGGCTTTAAGATATTCAGATGCAAATTCCCATCTCCAATGTGACCAAACCAAATCAATTGAAAATCCGGGTAATCGGCTTTCACAATGCGATCAATATCCGCTAAAAAGCCCGGAACCTGACTGATGGTCACCGCGATGTCGTTTTTATAGGGTGTCCACTCAGAGATGGATTCCGAAATACGCTCCCGAAGCCCCCACAAAGCATCAAACTGTGTCTCACTTTGACTGATCACCCCATCTTCTACCCAGCCTTCCTCGACACAGCGTTCAAAACAAGCCAACAATTCAGCCTCTTGTGCCTCAGTTGCCTGACTGGCTTCTAACAACACATAATACGGCGTCACACCTTCAAAGGGACGCGACAAATCACTTTTACTGAGCACAATTTGCAACGCTTCTTCTGAGAAAAATTCGAAGGCGGTTAGGTCTAATCGCTCTCGAAATGCTTGAAAGACTTTCATAATCGCATCTAAGTCAGGCACGCCCAGAACCACCACTTGCGCATGCGGAGGTTGTTCGGCCAGTCGCATCGTGGCTTCAACAATGAACCCTAAGGTGCCTTCACTGCCAACCATCAAGTGCCGGAAATCGTAACCCGTGGCGTTTTTAATAAGCCCCTGATTCAACGACAAACATTCGCCCTGACCCGTTACCACTTTGAGGCCAGCCACCCAATCTCGAGTCAAGCCGTATTTCAATACCTTGATCCCGCCCGCATTGCTTGCAATGTTGCCCCCCAGTTGACTCGAACCGCTGGATGCAAAATCAATGGGGTAAAACAAGTTCTTTTCTTTGGCAAAGCCCTGCAGTTCAGCGGTAATCACCCCAGGCCCACACGTCACCGTACGATCCACCGGATTAAAATCCGTGATTTGATTCATGCGATCGAAAGACACCACCACTTCTTGCTGGCACGCCATCGCGCCACCGCTGAGTCCGGTACGCCCGCCTGAGGGCACCAAGGCTACCTTGTGTCGACGCGCCCACTGGACCAGTTCAATCACCTGCTCAGTTGAATCCGGCCAGACCACAGCCACAGGATCCGGATCAAACTGACGCGTCCAATCGCGCCCATATTCTTGTAATTGTGCTGATTCAAAGGAGAGTCGGTGGGCTTCAAAAATGGCCTCAAGTTCGGTGCGTGCAGTGTTGTTCATATTTATCAAAAATCCAGCATTTAAAAGACCGTTGGCGGTCAAAAAATGGTATTCTACCGCATCTCTCAGCAACATGAGATAGGAGATACTTCAGGAGACTCTATGAACATCGTTTTATGTGTTGGAGCCATCTTAGGGCTAATATCGGTATTAGCCGGCGCCTACTCCGACCATGTGGTTAACCCCCAAAACCCCGCTCAGTCCGAACATCTGCTCATTGCCTTGAGATACTTGCAAACCCACGCCGTTTTAATTGCGGCCCTTGGGTTCAGCCTTTGGTGTCCGTTACCCCGGTTAATTCGAGCCAGACTGCAGCTAAGTGCGTGGATTTTTGCTGCAGGCACGACTTTATTCAGCCTGAGTTTGATCCTAGCCGTGGCACTTGAACTTCCTGAACTCCTGAACATCACCCCCGTGGGCGGCTTCCTGTTAATTTTTGGCTGGATCAGTCTGGCGTGGGCTGCCTTGGGTGGCTACAAGCCCGTCCACGTGACTAGCGATTGATTAAGATCCTCTTTATAATGCTTGTTAATTAATTTTCGATTTACTACACGACTTACTTTGCTTTTCTGGAGCTTGTTATGACGTCTTTTTCTATCAAAGTCCTGACCATCGGCCTGTGCACATTATTATCTACTGCTGTATCCGCCACCCCGGAAGAAAGACCCTTCGGCCAACGCTCTTTACACAGCGACATGGCCACCACGGAACGCTTACAACCGGTTGCTCGCGTGTGCGTTGAAGGGGAAGAGTGCGTTAATCCTGCTGCCACTGAGGCTGCGTTGACGGTTGCTGAAGCGGATACGGCTTTAACTCCTGAAGGCATTTACAATTCCAAGTGTTTGGCCTGCCATACAACGGGGGCTGCCGGCGCCCCTAAAATTGGTGATGCCGCCGCTTGGCAAGCCCGTTTGGATGCCAAAGGCCTAGACGGCATTACAGCTACCGCGATTTCCGGCATTGGCGCCATGCCAGCCAAAGGCATGTGCATGGAGTGTTCGGATGATGACATCAAAACCACGATCGAATACATTTTAGAAAAATCCATTTAAGCGTAAAACCGATTTTTAAATCGCTTTGGCTGGGCCTCCGCTCATACAGCTGGGAGCTTAAAGACAATCTCAAAACCATTCGCCGCTTTTATCGTTACAAACACTTTAGAAAAGCTCATGTAGCCATCAAGCGGCGCTACCTTTCCACTCCAATCAATACCCTCTGCCGCTGGGGCTTAAAAGACTTTGGCGACGACCAGGTTCAGCGCCCTTATGGTGAAACATCGCTTTCTGCTTTTGCCGATCTTTTAGAACAACTCTCTCCCCCACCCCCTGCTAACATCACGGCTTACGAACTGGGCTGCGGAAGAGGCGAACTCAGTTTTTTGTTAAGCTGTGTTAAAGGCTTTCATACCGTCGGGTTGGATTTGAACTCCGTATTCATAGAAAACGCTGAACGCATTCGCCAAAAACTGAACGTGGAAAACCTGACGTTTAAGCACGCCAATATGATGACTCAGGATTATTCGGATGCGAGCTTAATTTATGTTTACGGCACAGCGCTCAGTGATGCCGCTATTCGCAATTTAAAAAAAGCACTGACCTCAGCCCCGCCTAACTGCGTGATCATCACCATCAGCTATGCCCTCAATGACATTGAAACCGCGGGCATTCATGACGCTATTTTCCCCGTGCAACAAGTCCTACCGATGCGCTTTGTTTGGGGTGATACTGACGCCTTTATTCAGACTCGGGCTCCTTAAACGTACTCTTTTCTGAAGCATCACCGTAGAGTTTGCCCTCTTGATCGATGGCCACAAAAGAGGAGCCCACCTCTTGTAACCAAGCCAAACCCTCATCAATTGGTTTTAACATGGCAATCGTGGCCACGCTGCCCGCCACCACACAAGCCGGCGCCCAAACACTGACTGCAGACAAGCCTTTTACCGGCCACCCCGTTAGTGGGTTAATGATATGTGAATAGCGCTCGCCATCTAATTCAAAAAACCGCTCATAATCACCGCTGCTGGCAAGACCACCTCCGGAGAGCGGAATCGTCGCCATGGCGTTTTCTTTTTCAACCGGATGTCGAATGCCTACTGGCCAAGGCTCACCATTTGGGCGCGGCCCGACCACAGCAATATCGCCGCCCAAATCCACTAACGCCGACTCAATACCCTGGCGCTTAATCAGCTCAGCCAGAGCATCAGCCGCATACTCTTTTACAATGCCACCTAAATCGATTTCCATGCCTGGTTTGGGTAAACGAAAGTTTGACTGTGATGGTGTCACTCGATGCCACCCCACCAAATCAAGACAACGCCGCCTATCTTCAGCACTCGGAATTTTACTCTTATTAAAATCCCATATCCGCCGAAAAACACCGCTGGTTATATCAAACAGCCCCTCACTTTGCTCAAAGGCGGCCGTCGCGTATTGAAATATCGCCCAGGTTTCCGGATCCAAAGCAAAGGTCTTTTTTGTCCCTGCGGCGCGATTGATTTGAGATACTAAGCTGGTTTCAAGGTACCGCGAATACTTTCTTTCCAGTCGCTTCATCTCTGCGACGCTCTGCTTTTTGATGGCCTCAAAGGCAAAAGATGACTCACAAGAACATTGCAACTGGCAAGGAGAGCCCATCGCCTTAAACGCAAATTGATACAGCACGCCATCAGTGTCCAATGGCATTCATCAATTCCCCAGACCATAACATTTTCAAAAAATCATCGACCGGCACCAACTCAATACCATCATCCAATGTTTGCATGAACGCTTGATTGGTGACAATGATCTTGCGCTGCAAGGGCACTTCTTCCGCTAACGCGCGAATGCCTTTGCAATCTTGAGTGCTAATTTTCTGACTGGCTTTAACTTCAATCGCAATGGCATCATTAATCAAAAAATCCACCTCTAAGCCCGATCGACTGCGCCAATAGGTCAGCTGATAATGCAGTCGCTGATAGTCGTTATACGCTTTAAGCTCTAAAAAAATAAGGTGTTCCAAGGCTTTACCAAAACTTTCAGACCCCATTGTGACAGGGCCTCTTTTCATCAAGGTATTGGCAATACCGACATCGAATAAATAAAACTTTGCCGTCGCCATGGCTTTGCGTTTGACGGTTTTTTTAAACGCAGGCAGCAGATACCCCAACAAAGTATCTTCTAGGATGTGGTAGTACTCACGGATAACCTTTGCAGGTACCCCAGTATCGTTTGCCACCGCAGTAAAATTCAACTGTTCGCCATTGCACAAGCCTGCGACTTCTAAAAATCGTGAAAAATGACCGATAGAACGCGACAACCCTTCGGCCTGAATTTCCTCGTGCAAGTACGTACCCACATACGCCCGCAGATCTTCTTCAAAATAGGGGGAATCAATCACCGCAGGCAAACTGCCCCGAGTTAGACGATCCTCAAGACGTTCAAAATTCAACTCTGGCGCCACCAGCGGGTGCAAAGAACAGAGCCAAGCGCGCCCTGCCAGCAAGTTAGCACCGCCTTTTTTGAGCGTACGAGCACTGCTGCCCGTCAGAATAAATTTGCGCTGCGGTTGCTGCTCGATCATCAAATGAATTTCATCCATCAACTCGGGCAGCTTTTGAATTTCGTCGACAATCACCAACTGATCGGCTGATGTTAAGGTCTGGCGAATGGTTTCAGGTCGCGCGGATAACGTACGAAAGGTATCCGCTTCTAACAAATTAAAGG
>CAZECE010000098.1:0-36845 GCA_964510525.1 uncultured Pseudomonadales bacterium
AAGGGTAAATGACACAACTTTGGCGCAGTCCAGCCAAAATATTCGTACAATTTCAAATGCTTTGGCGCCGAATTAATCCATTCTTCGCCTCGAATGACATGCGTGATGCCCATCAGATGATCATCGACAACATTAGCTAAATGGTATGTAGGCAAACCGTCCGATTTTAACAGAATTTGCATATCGACTTGAGACCAATCAATTTCAACGGTCCCTCGCAATAAGTCTTCCACCACGCATTTACCTGCTGCGGGGACTTTCATCCGAATGACATAGGGCTCACCAGCTTCAATGCGCGCTTTTACTTCGTCTTCCGGTAATTCTGGATTCTCTAACTTGATGCCCGTATTTAGGCCTTGTGCCTTGCGCGCGCTTCGAATCGCATCGAGCTCTTCTGGTGTTCGGAAACAATGGAAAGCATGACCACTGCGAACCAGCTGTTCTGCGTATTCGCGGTACACATGCGTACGCTCACTCTGTCGATACGGACCTTTTTGGCCGCCGATATCGGGCCCTTCATCCCAATCGAGCCCCAGCCATTGCAACGATTGAAGAATCTGTTGTTCATAAGCAGGATGGCTGCGTGCTTGATCGGTATCTTCAATGCGAAGAATGAATTCACCACCATGTTGCCGAGCAAAACACAAATTGAACAGCGCGATGTACGCGGTACCAACGTGAGGTGCTCCAGTGGGCGATGGGGCAATTCGAGTCCGCACCGTCATATCATGGTTTTCTCCAGTCATGACAAAAAGTTCCTTAGTTTCTACACAATATTGATGTTTATTTCAAATAAGAAAACGCTTTACGCTTTGAAAAATTCATAATCACAACATTTTATTCTGAAACCAGCTTAAGTTTGAATGAAGGTTAACCACATGACCAATGATTATCAAGCTGGGACTCAACGACCCATTTGTACTAACCAATTCAATAATGGATTGCAATGTGCCGACGACGACCTGCTGTTTAGGCCGGGTACCATTGGCAACCACAGCAACGGGGGTTTCAGCTTTTTTTCCTGCCGCTATTAAAGAAGACGCGATAATCGGCAAGCTGATCAGCCCCATATAAAACACCAAGGTTTCATTCTCTTGGCAGTAGCTCTTCCAAGGTAGATCTAACTGCCCTGCTTTCAAATGACCGGTTACAAAGCGCACAGATTGAGCATGGTCTCGGTGCGTCAGAGGGATGCCCGCGTAAGCACTGCAGCCATTCGCAGCGGTAATTCCTGGGACTACTTGAAAATTAATACCCGCCTGAGCCAACTGGTCTATCTCTTCGCCCCCTCGACCAAATATAAAAGGATCCCCTCCTTTTAACCGGCACACCCGTTTGCCTTCTTTTGCCAATCGAACCAGCAGTAGATTAATCTCATCTTGGGGTATGCTGTGATCATTGGGTTTTTTTCCCGCGTAGATACGCTCAGCATCGCGTCGTACGAGATCCATGATATCGGCAGACACCAAACGGTCATAAACCACGACATCACATTGCTGCATTAAACGCAAAGCCTTGAAAGTCAGCAGGTCTGGATCGCCTGGCCCTGCCCCAACCAGATAAACTTCGCCTTGTACTGTCGAAGTAAATGTCGAATCAGAAGATTGAGTAGCAACGTATTCTTCAAGCGTCTTAGCTAAAATCGCTTTTGCTTCATGCATCTGACCTGATATGACCCGTTCCACAGCGGGCCCAGAAAAAATACTTTCCCAATATTGGCGACGCAACGACCCTGAATTGAGCTTTTGTTTGACTGTGTCTCGAAACTGCCCGGCCATTTGCGCCAGTTTGTCGTAACGTTTCGGTACCAGAGATTCTATTTTTGCTCTAAGGTAGCGTGCTAATACGGGTGCTTGGCCACTGCTGGTAATACCTATTACGATGGGGTCCCTATCCACTATGGCCGGGAAAATAAATTGGCAATGTGCTGGATCATCCACCACATTCACCAACACCCCAGCGGACACGGCCGCTTGATATACCTCGAGATTCACACCATTGATTTCAGTAGCCGCAATCACCAATTTTTTACTGTCAACGTCCCTGGGTTCAAATCGGCGTTCTAGCCAAACACCCTGAGTATCTTCCAGTAATGCCTTTAATTCTGGATGAATTTTAGGTGAAACGACCACCACATGTGCATGAGCGCGGGCCAACATGGTCGACTTACGCAGCGCCACTTCTCCTCCACCAACAACCAAACAGGCAGCCGAGGTGACGTCTACGTTTATGGGCAGGTATTTCATGATAATTCTTACACTGTAAAGCTTAAAAGCCAGATTTAATTGAAACGCTACTTATTCAGTTTTATTGTATTAGCGTTTGGCCGCCCATATAGTCTTGCAACACGTCAGGGACTCGAATGGAGCCATCTGCATTTTGATAATTTTCAATAACAGCAATTAACGTACGCCCGACCGCTAAACCTGAGCCATTTAAGGTATGCAGTAATTCAGGCTTTTTCATTTGAGCATGGCGCCAACGCGCTTGCATTCTGCGAGCTTGGAACGATTCGGTGTTACTGCAAGAAGAAATTTCACGATACGTGTTTTGACCCGGTAACCAGACTTCAAGATCATAGGTTTTCGCTGCAGAAAACCCCATATCACCAGTGCACAACAGCATCACTCGATAAGGTAATTCGAGTTGCTGTAGAACGGTTTCAGCATGTTGGGTTAATTCCTCTAACGCCTCATAAGATTGCTCACCTCTGACAATATGAACCAGCTCTACCTTTTCAAATTGGTGTTGACGTATTAGACCTCTGGTATCCTGACCGTAAGCCCCAGCTTCACTGCGAAAACTCGCTGAATGACAAACAAATTTCATCGGCAGGTCTTCAGCTGAAACCAGGGTATCTCGAACTAAATTGGTGACAGGTACTTCTGCGGTGGGGATTAAATAATGCTGTCGATCGTTTTCTATCTTAAACAAATCTTCTTCAAACTTTGGCAGTTGCCCCGTACCCTGCAGCATCTCAGCATTCACTAAAAATGGGACATAGACCTCTTGATAGCCGTGTTGCTGAGTGTGTAAATCCAACATAAATTGGCTTAGCGCACGATGCAGTTTGGCGATTTGGTTTCTCAACACACAAAACCGACTGCCAGAGAGCTTCGCCCCCGATTCAAAATCAATGCCCCCTAAGGCTTCACCTAAAGCAACATGATCCTTGGGCTCAAATTCGAAATCGGTTGGGCTGCCCCAGGTTCTTATTTGCTGATTATCCGCCTCAGATCCACCTTCAGGAACCGATTCATGAGGCAAATTAGGTATATTCAGGGAATAATCTTCTAAAGTCTGTTGTAAGTCTTTTAAAGCGGATTGATGTTCATCTAACTGCTCTCCTATGGCCTTCACCTCAGCCATAATGACTTCTACAGGCTCTCCTTTCGCTTTAGCTTGACCAATGGCTTTAGACTTTTGAGTCCTTTGGTTTTGCAGTTGCTCCGTTTCCGTTTGGAGGCTTTTACGACGAGATTCAAGGGATTCATATTCGGCGATATCGAGCTTAAAACCTCGTTTATTAAGTTGTTCTGCTACAAAAGAAAGGTCACTGCGAAGAAGTTTCGGATCAAGCATCGGTTGGCGTCCACTACAGGTTAAAATGCGATCTAATATGGGGTGCCTAGTGTACCAATTTCAAACCCATCAAAACAGCCAGCAAGCCGAGTACAACACTCAATAAAACGTTCAACAGGGACAATACCCAGTCGCCGGCCTGAATCAGGCGAATGGTGTCGTAAGAAAACGTTGAAAACGTGGTAAAAGCGCCTAAAAAGCCAACGAATAAGAAGGCTTTTAAGGGCTCTGACAGCATGCCATGGCGCAGTAGGCTGCCAGATAACACGCCAATGGCAAAACACCCTAGAATATTGACTATTAAAATGGCCACTGGAAATCGAGTCACCTCAGGTGTTAGCCAACCGTCTATCCAGCTGTCAACCCAGCTAAAAAGCAGCCAGCGGAGCGAACTGCCCAAGGCTCCGCCAAGTATGATAGGAATTAAAAGCTTCATTGAGTACCTTTTGACTTGTATTCACACCCGTGATTTGATCACAGGTGCTGTAGCTTCAGCACGCAATTATCACACATCAACACACTATTCATAGACACTAATAGACTTGATATGAATAGAATAAATAGGAATTACATGGACGCTCTTACCTGCATTCAAACTCGACGTAGTCAAGCACAGCTTACCTCACCAGCTCCAGACTCCCCCACCTTAGAAAAGATTCTGAAAGTCGCTTTAAATGCTCCCGATCATGGCTTGCTTCGCCCATGGCGGATCACCGTTTTGACAGAAAACGGCTTAATCAAACTGGGGGATTTAATGGCCGCGATTCATCAGCGTCAAGCTAATGCCAAAGGCCTTAAGCTAACCACCGAACAACTTGAGCACACACGATCAAGACCGCAACGTGCCCCTATGATACTAGTGGTGGGTTGTAAAGTGACGCTAGAGCATAAAATTCCCGTAGTTGAGCAGCAATTAGCAACCGGCGCCCTAACCCAAAATTTACAGTTAGCCTTTCATGCCGCTGGATTTGGCTGTATTTGGCGAACGGGAGAGTGGTCATATCACGCCGAGATTAAACAGGCTTTTGGATTAGAGGAACACGACCTATTAACCGGCTTTCTATACGTAGGCACCCCCGCAACACCCTGTAAACCCCGAACCGAATTTAAGTTCAGCGATTATGTTCAGTTTTGGTCATAACAACTCTGATCTTCAAAACGCAAAACAATAAGACTGGCCAGTCACAAAGTGGTTGCACTCATCTGGTAACTTTTGCATACTCATATGCACTGATTTGACGCAATGCATTTGGAAGGCTTTTAAAGCACCTTAAATAAAAGCGCCGTCTCCTGAACTGTAATCAAGTATGCTTGAGGAGGCACTATAACAATGAGGGAAGTTAATTCATTTGTAGGCAAGGCCGTCAGACCGGTTCGTCATTTCATAAAACAAAAGGTTGAAAACGTAGGCCTGTTGTTTTCCATCCATGCGCTGACTGCGCGGGCACTCGCCTCCTGCTTTAATCACATCGTATTACCAGCGCGCCTCATGCTGCAGCCATCTCAATCGGCCGTACAATTAAAAAACGCGCATTGGCAACAGCAGGCTCCGGTTATAGACAGCGCACTTGGCCGAGAGTCTGTCCCCTCTCTCCCTCCTAGGCAAGCGCTTACTCGGTACATCAGTCAGATTCCTGAAGAAAACTGGCGTGTTATCGAGTCTGAGAACATAATTATCCGCGCAGCAGAACCCGTTGACCGCCCTGGGATCGAGGCAATAGAAGCAACGATTCATTTACAACAAATAGATCTCAACGTCCTTGAGCAATTGTTAGGAAGCGGACAAGTGTTCGCGGACAACATACACTCTTATCCGTTTATATCGGGTCAGTTAATTAAAGCGGCCAATGTTCAAGAAAATACTCCAGCCTTGCTCAAATTTGATGTAATGCTCGCAGGGTCGGTTTATATGGATGTATTTCAAAGCGAAGGGGATCACAATGGGGATAAAAGAACCCTCAAATACAACATTACTCAAAACCAGGCTAGAAAAAACGCCATCATTAAAGCATTAGAAATCAAAGCCACTATTGTACAAAACAACAATGGCATTGACTTAAGCTTCGCATTTTACGCCAATCGTTTTGAAGAATACGAAAACGTGTCAGGGTATGAGATTTATTTAACGCGCAAAGCCAACATCAAAGCCACCAGAGACTCCATGCTCAATTTACAAAATGCTATTTCTGAAGCACGAGTTTAAACCCGGCTAAGTGCTGCGTTATTAAAAATGCAATAAGGGTTGTAAACAGAAAACCGTCAACGCACTTAAAATACCGGCAGCGGTATCATCAAACAACGTTCCAGCGGCCCCAGGCCATCTGGAATCGATATGCCCTACTGGCCAGGGCTTCAATATGTCAAAAAATCGAAAGGTAATAAAACTCAAAACAATGGTGATGGGGTCTATGCCCAATAACATGATCGGAATAAACTGACCTGCGAGTTCGTCAATGACAATTTCAGAGCGGTCGTGTTGCTGCCAGTATTGCTCAGTAAGATGGATCACGTACCAAGCAAACACCGTTACCAACAAAATACTGATGATGCTAAATACTAACGGCAGAGCGACATGGGATGCCAGGAAATAAAATGGCACTGCCAATAACACACCTGGAATGGAACCAAATGTGCCGGGAGCAAATTTAATGCGCCCAATAAAACCTAATGTAGCGCAGTGTACGTACCATTTATCAAAAGCTAACAAGGGCATACTTCTCAAGGTCTGTTTTTAGATTTTGCATCGAGAATAGTTGCAAAGCATGCATTGTATATCAAGAGCCATTCAGTTATGTCCTTAGCGACGTCATTGTATTAGATTTAATCGAGCGATCTGCAGCGAATACAACTTCATGATCCACTCGATCCGGTAAGCAATCAAAACTGTGTCGCGTTAAGCGCTCATAGTGCTGAATAAAACGCTTTAGATCAGCTGCCGACATAATCGCAGATGCCTGATCACCCTTTGTTGCTCGTTTCAACTCACCTTCTTGCTGACATCGCCAATCATAAACCACATCAAACGATTGTGCATTCAACCACACCCATTCATCAACCATCGCAAACCAATCTTGATATAACCCCCTTAGTTGATCATTCACATAACGTCGCCAAATACCCGCCGAATCCTCCTCTTCTTCCAGCGCATTAAGCGGCATCTCTAATTCAGATTCCTCTTGTGGTGTAACATTCAAACACCAGCCTTCAAATAAAATCACATCAACAGGCCCCGTAAACGTCGGCCATTGTGTTGCAGGCATTGGATCATCAGTTGCTTTGTTAAATCGCGGAATGGCTAAGACGGCGCTTGAATCCGATTGCAGCTTGTGAAACAGCTCTATGCCAAAAGCAACATCGTGCGTTCCCGGCACTCCCCGTGTTGCAAGCAAAGGATGAATTTTCTGAGACATCTGTTGGCGTTTATGGTGCGAGAAATAAAAGTCGTCTAAAGAGACATTAACGACGGTTAATGGCCAATAGGTATTCAGTAGACACTCTAACATGTCGGCTAACGTGGATTTCCCCGAGCCTTGTGTGCCTGAAATGCCCAGAGTAAACGCGCACTGGGACCGATTGTTAACCGACAATTCTTGCTTATTTGCGATTTGAAGGCTTAATGGTACGGCCACCCCGCGCCAAAGTGACTCCGCTCCAGGCCAACGGTGGCCATGCCGTTGCCAACTTTCTTGCAGTTGATTTTGCAGTCGTTCTTGATGACTTTGGTTCAAAACACTCGTCACACCAATTTCAATTGCCTAAGGTCCTCAAAAATCATCACCAAAACAGGCACCAACACCAAGGTGACAAAGGTAGAGAATATTACACCAAAGGCCATTGAAACCGCCATCGGAATCAAAAATTGCGCTTGAATGGATGTTTCAAAAAGAATGGGCACCAAACCCGAAAAGGTCGTCGCCGTAGTTAAAAGAATGGGCCTTAAACGGGCCATCACACTGTGTAAAATTGAGTGGTATAAATTACGAGTGGTTTTATATTGCGTGTTGATAAAATCTAACAGCACCAAATTATCATTTACCACAATACCGCTGACCGCCGTCATGCCAACCATGGACCACAGCGTTAAATCAAGCCCCATAAACCAATGCCCCATCATCGCACCGACAAGGCCAAAAGGCACCGCAAACAACACCAGAAAAGGTTGGATGTAAGAACGAAATAATACCGACATCAACACATACATCACGAATAATGCCAACAAAGAATATTTCAAAAGAGATTGCATCACTTCTGCACGCAGGTTATTACCCGTTCCCCGTTTCCATTTGACCGTTGGAAAATCAGCCTCAAGCTTGGGCCGTATCGAACGCTCTAAAGTACTCATGATTCGAGCCGCATCAGCCTGGCTCGAATCCACCTCTGCAACAATCGTCACCGAACGCTCACCATCAATGCGCTTGATAGCGGCGGCCCCATCGGTCAACTCAATGCTCGCTAACGTGTTAAGCGGCACCTGACTGCCATTAGGTAGCTTTATGGATAACGTTTCCAGCTTCCACAAGGTTTGTTCATTTCGCGGTAATTGCATGCGCAAGGGAATCCGAGCATCGTCACGTTCGAGTTTGGCAATCTCCACCCCATGAAACATGCGCTGTATTTGTCGTGTTAAGTCTTCTAGCGAAATACCATAGGAATACGTTGCCTCGAGTGGCGTCACCACAATGTCTTTGGCGCCTTTCGCAAAATCGCTGCGAATATCATGCACCCCGGGAAAACCGACCAGTTGCTGATAGAGATAGTCTGAGGCCGATTTCAAGGCACGATCATCTGACGAAAATAAACCAAGCCTGATTGGCGGCCCCGGTTTATTCAGCGTGGTCTCAAAACGCAGATCCGTATTTTTCAGGCGATCAGGGATTGCCCGACGCCATTCAGATACGATCTGCTGAGTGGTCAGCGGCCGATCTTCCGTAGGCGACAGCTCAATGATAACAGCCCCTAAGTGGGTACCCTTTTTTCGAACCGTTTGACCATAAAGTGCAACCGTGTTTAAAAAGGGTGAGGCGTCTAATGCCAATTCTTTGGTGAACTGGACATTCAACTGCTCAGCAGACAACTCTAACGCTCTAACAGAGTCATTTACAACATGAGACGGTGTACCCACAGGAAAATGCAGCTCCGCAGCGATGCTATCGGCTTCAATAGGCGATAACAAATTTATAGAAAGCCATTGACCGGTTAACAGCGCAACGCAGCTCGAAAACAGCCCGAAAAAAACCATCAAGGTCGCGTAACGCCATTTAAGACACCATGAAATCCAATCTTTTACCCATTTTTTGAGTCGAGAACCCTGAGTTACCCGCTTAAACCGATTATTTAAACGAATTTTATGTAATATTTTGAATGAGTCATGAATCGGAATTCGTTTCAAACTGACATTCAACACACTCAATAATCGATGCAGCTTGTTTTCTGCCTTTAGCCACATCGACAAATGCGCTGGCAAAATTAGAAAAGATTCGACCAATGAAAAAAATAAAATGGCTATCACTACAATCGGAATACTGCGTATCAATTTGCCCTCAGTGCCGGGTAAAAAAAGCAAGGGCGCAAACATGATAATAGACGTCAATACGGCCAAAAGCACCGGCCTGGATATCTGTTGCGCTCCTCTTAGGGCTGAAATCGTCATAGTATTTTGCTGTTGACGAAGGCTTTGCGGTATCCTTTCTTGCCAACGGTGAATGTTTTCACCCACAATAATGGCATCATCCACCACAATGCCCAATACCAACAAAAAACCAAAAGTTGAAATCATGTTGATGGAAACATCCATCACAGGCATAACAATAAACGCACCTAGAAACGCGACCGGAATCCCTAAGCTGATCCAAAAAGCCAACCTTAGGTTTAAAAACACCGCCAAAATACCAAATAAAATCAGCAAACCAATGAAGCCATTGTCCTGCAGCAATTTGATTCGACTCACGTAATAACGAGAGGTGTCCTGCCAAATCATCGCATTAATGCCATCTGGGAGCTCTTGATTTAGCTGCGCAACATAAGCCTTAATTTGTTCAGCGCTTTCAACAATGTTTTCGGTTCCTTGGCGAAACAAACTCAAATAAACTGCAGGCTCTCCATTGTAAGTACCGGAGTAATGTTGTGCTTCAAACCCATCAACGACACTGGCCACATCAATGACACGCAACACCCCCCCATCCGGCGTAGTACGCACCACGATTTGTTCCAGATGACGAGCGTCTACGTAGGTATTCTTCTCTCTAGCTTGGGTTGTTATGGTGCTAGGCCCAGTTTTTAGTCGAACTTCACCACCAACACCAAAGGATAGGTGCTTTTTGATCGCTACAAAGATCTCTTCAAAGCTGATCTGATAACGTTTGAGATGATCTTCAATGACTTCTAAGCGGACTTCGTTTTTAGGGATATTGCCTATCTCGACTTCACTGATACTGGGCAAATAGGTCATCTCTGATTTGATCCGTTGCGCCAATGCCTTTAAATCTTGCTGAGACATTCGACCAGAGATCACCAAATAACTCAACAAATCACGTCGTAACGCAACAATGCGAACAGTGGGTTGGTCAACCCCATCCGGCCAATCCTGAAGAGTGTCTAAAGCTTGGCTGATTTCCCGCTCAATCTTATCGGTATTTTTACTGCGCATGACTTCAACACTGATAGAAGCTTTGTGATTTTGCGCGTAACTTCGAATATTTCTCAAACCCGAAACGCCCGCCAAGACTTGCTCAATGGGTTTTAAAATTTTCGTTTCAATGGCTTCGGGCGATGCGGACGGGTATATCGTTTGGATGAAAATCACGTCAAGCTCACTACTGGGTATGGCTTCTCTACGAATTTCGGTTGAAAAAAACCAACCCAAACAGACAATTAACAGCATCAATAGATTGGCAGCGACTTTATTCTCAACAAAAAAAGCAATCACGGCTGCTCAACCTGCTCGGCAATAACATGCATACCTTCTAAATGGTACGCCAAAGGCTGAATGATCACGCGTTGCTGCGCCTGCCAGTCAGACTGAACATAAATGTCCCCAACAGTTTTATAGATAACGTCTACTAATTGGCGGCGTAGCTGGTCTTGTTGATCAACCCACCAAATCGCTTGATCTTGGAAGACCGCCTCTCTAGGTAATGCAATTGCGTTTTCAAATTTTCGACTCATCAAACGAGCTCTCACACGCTGGCCTACTAACAGAGCCCCTGCTGACAGAGGTTCTTCTAACCGTGTCTCTGCTAACAATCGATCTTTTGTGGAATTCGGCGTAACTTTAACGCTAATCTCACATATCAATTGGTGCAGCTGACTGACCGAATCAATAGCGGTTTGATTGCCTATCGGTTGCGCCATATACATACGATCCTGAGTGCCAAACACCTGAATCGGATCCATATTACTTAGGTCGTTCGGTAATAAACGTAACTGCCGATCCGTTAGATGAAACGTGATTTGATACCGGTCAATGGTGTACAAGCGAGCGACTTCAATCCCAGCAGTAACATCCTGCCCTTCATTGACAAAAAGCGTTTGCGCACGACCTTGAAAATCTGCCGTTAGGCGGGTTCTTTTAAGATGTTGTTGAGCCCATTTAAGATCTTGTTCAGCCGCTTTGATGTGCGAGTTGAGTTCAGTCAGTTTTTTTTGATAACGCGCTTTCGGAAATAAAGGCAGCGTATCACTGACTTGACCCGACAGCGCCTTGAGAAGTGCTTGCTCAGATTGCATTTCTGCTTGAATCATTTTCAGCTGCTGTTTGGCATTTAATAGCTTGGCTTCGGCCAGTGCGACTTGTTTTTTTGCAGCCGCATCGTCTAACGTGGCCAGGTGCTCGTCCCGCTCAAAAACGCCGCCATTCAACAATTTTGGATTCAACCAAGTAAGCTTGCCTGAGGTTTGAAATCGCAATGAAACCAGGTGAGTCGGTCGCACAATACCCTGAGTTTCAATCTGGAAAGTTAACACTGAAGGCGTTATAAGCTGAACTTTCGCCGTTTGAATGCGTTTTTTAACCGGCTGCATCTCAGCTTCCGGAGGGTGGGTATGCAGATACCCAAAAATCAGTAAGGTCAGCACCCCCAATACCACAGGGACAACAACCCGAGCTTGTTTAAATAAGGCCATGAGGATCGATAAATTTATGTAATTATTATTTTAATTATAAATTTTTATTGTCTGAATTATACCCGCCATTCTGGCGTTAGATTCAAAAGAAGTCAATGTAAGGGTTCAGGCTTAATAAGATTTGAATAAAATTGGAGCGGGAAACGAGACTCGAACTCGCGACCCCAACCTTGGCAAGGTTGTGCTCTACCAACTGAGCTATTCCCGCAACTGATCGATTGAAAAGGCCTTCAACCGGAATGGATGCGCATATTAACATAATAAAAAAACCTGTCTATATCGTAATTACAATAGAGCTTCATTTAGTAGATTCCATTGTCTTTCAGCAAGACCCAATATTGCATTTGCAAGGAACCTATATAGAATCTCCTTCAATCGGCAGAGCCGTAGTTCATAATAAAAGCCCGTTGGTTCTCACTGAAGAAATTACAGGGCTGTTGTTTATAGGCTTGGTAAGCCATATTTATAAATAAGAGGACCTTTTTAAATGGTAAACATCGGCACTTCCAGCAATGAAAATAAGTTCAAGCTAGTTGATGTAGATATCTCAGATTCAGATAAAGTTGGTCCGCGACAAAACGCGCCTGTTAATCATGGTGCTGAAAATACTCAAGAAATCCAAAACACTTCAAGGCTAAAAAAGATTCGACAGCTAAAGTTGACAGCCTTGGCGCTTGGTTTAGGCGGCTCAATTACAGCGGGAGCCATTACTGCCTTTCGAAATCCCAGTGATAGAAATCGTGTCAATGTACAAAATGCAAATCCAAAGAATGAACATATATCTGTTACCCAAGCATTGAATAACGTACAACCCCAATCTAAAGCTGATAGCGGAGATCAGGACTATGGTGATGAGGCCAATCATAATGGTTACCAAAGCAGAAGTTATGATGTTTTAAGCGACAGCAACTATGGCCCAGGCGGCGGTAACTATGGCCCAGGTGGCGGTAACTATGGACCAGGTGGCGGTAACTATGGCCCAGATGGCGGTAATTATGGCCCAGGCGGCGGTAACTATGGTCCAGGTGGCGGTAACTATGGTCCAGGTGGCGGTAATTATGGCCCAGGCGGCGGTAACTATGGTCCAGGTGGCGGTAACTATGGTCCAGGTGGCGGTAATTATGGCCCAGATGGCAGTAACTATGACTCGACTGGTGGTAACTCTGGTGGTAACTATGGATACGGAAATTACCGATCAGAAGAAAACTATGCAAACAGAAACTATTTTAATTAACTTTTAGCCTATTAAAGTGCTGGTTTTCTTCGTCTTAATTTATGGTGACCTCAAACCTACACAACCCATACAAATGTGATCAACCTTTGCCAGATCTTGATTCAAAAAGATCGAATTTCAAACATAGAAAACGCTTTTTGAAATTTATAATTGCGGCTATGGTGACCACTCTAAACGCTTCGAATCTTAAAAAAATTGGCAATTTACCTAATTTACGAGAGCCCAGAGACCTTCCATCAAGAGCATTGTTGAATATTTTCGTATACGAGACTGACAATGAAACTCAAGCCAGATTAAAAAACAACATTGACCGAAGAGCATTGGGGGAAGTCAGCCCTGAGTTACGGCTTTTAGCACAAGCTAATAAGTATGGTTCGATCAAAATAGTTCATCTTGGAAAAAACACCCCTTTTGTTGGCTGGAGCAAAAAGTGGGATTTCGTTCTGCAAGCCTTGGAAACATCGCAAGATATTCCGGACAACGATATTGTTGTAATCGCCGATAACCGCGATGTACTGTTGAACATCGGGGAATATTCTAATCACATCGATGTAGTTAACGCCTTTATAAAATCAGTAGCGAATTATGCCGATAAAACAAACGGATCCATTCTAATTTCGGGTGAAGAAGGTTGCTGCGTTGGAGCATTAACATTCAACAAGCCAGGGGATTATTTTTATCCAAATGGTACTCGCAACAAACGCGCTTGTTACTCCGGACATGATTGTCATTGGAAGTTTGTTGAAACTGCTCGAGATTTTAATCATCAAATCCAACAAAGAGACACTGACGTATTTGCCGAACCTTGGATAGCATCTCAGGAGGCCAGAGCAAATATCCTACTAGCAGATAATCCAGAAGTAAGAAAGCATGTAAAAAGCATTTTTTTAAATATGGGTCTTGTCTCTGGCCGTAAGCGCGACATAATTTCCTTTATTAAGAATCTTAACCTAAAACCCTATGAAGATGACCAAGCTGTAGCAACAGATTACCTCCATCAATTTCCAAACAATATAACGATCGACTATTACGGCGAAGCATTTGGGAATAACGATTGGAAATCTAAAGACGGCTGCAAATACAGTTCAGTTGCTAAATCAAACGGTCAGCTAGCCCATGATCAAACAAAAAACACACCTCTTTTCCTACACTTTCCCGGCCTAAGTGCCAATCCAAACCAAGCTGATTGTTTATACCGTACAGCCGGCCACCTTGGTTTCAAGCTCTCAAAAATAGATGATCGAGTGGTAACAAAATCACTAATAAGACAACGGCATGTAGAAAATATATCGATACCAGAATATTTAAGTCGTTTTGAGTCTGGTAACGCATTCTTAATTAGGTGGAATTCAAACGGAATACTTGATGACCAGTCATTTGTATATTTATACAAAAATTGCATCCATCAAGATTGGGCAAGTATCATGCTTTCCCTGTTAAGAAAGATTTCGCCATCGGAACACGGTTCTGCAGCAATTTTGTTTAATTCTGACATAATTGATGAGATCAATCCTAATCAAAAACCCCCATTACCTGTTCTCGCCTATACATTACCGAAAACATTAAAAAACAATACTGACTTTATTTTGCTGCCTAATCCTCATGATATGCATGATGGTATCAGTCGATACCAAGTGAATCAGGCGCAATCTGGCAAAATGCCATTTAAAGAGAGAAACCATCAAGTCATTTGGCGGGGCGGCCTTCACGCCCATACCGAACATGATTGTGAACACCAAAGAAGAGCACTGATTAGGCTGGCCAAAAAAAATGAAAAAGAAGAAATACGTTGGCTGAACGCAAGTAAAGCGTACTCAGAAATTGATAAACATGGTTTAAACATACAGGATCAATTAGATTACAGGTACCAAATTGATGTAGGGGGGTTATCAGGTACTACCTGGAGTGGGCTCCGCTGGAAACTTGCTTCAGGGTCGCTCGTTTTCAAAGTAGATTCTCCAAATATAGATTGGTGGCACGATGAATTAGTAGCCGGTGAACACTATATTCCTATTAAAAGCGACCTCAGTGACTTAAAAAAACAATGGTCTTGGGCTGAGGAGAATCTTGAAAAGGCGGAAAAAATTGCCCGAGCTGGTTATAAGATATGCTTAGACAGCCTAGATAAGAAAAAAATGGAAATGTACGGAAAACAAGCACTCAAGAAGATGCCGGCCCTTTCCAGTGAACAAATGCATGTCGTTTCAACATACATCCAGAAAACTTTACCCAAGATCAAAAAAGAGCGAAAAATAAAAAACATACCTACTAATATCGAGTTCCTTAAAAGGTCCTACCGCTTAGAGGAACCGGTATCTATTAAGTCATCAAGTCGATGTATATCTGAAATAATTAATGAGAACGTTATTGATTTTGAAAAGCGAGAAGCATCGTGTGGTCAAACTAAATGTTATTTCCCAACAAAAGATCCATCTATAGGATGGATAATTTCCAATCACAAAGAACCTATAAACCAACATTTACGCTTTTCACTTAAACCACACAAATTAAGCACCACACAGCAAGCAGCTTGGTATTTAGCGAAAGAATTAGAAGAAAAATATGGTATTCGTCACTTTATGCTTGAACCACCCGAACTTTTGAATAATGGTGAACCGCTTTCAAATAGGGATAAAGAAACGTTAGATTGGCTGACTCCAAAGCACCATAAATACCAAAGCAATCTTAAAACTATCTCCTCTTATCATGGTCCTGTAATTGCTCAAAAAGTAAAACCCGCCCCTAATCCCCATATCCTACTTAGGCCTGTAAACGAAAATTTCGATGAGCATGTGAAGAAATCATTCAGCGAAAGCGATCATGAATTAAATAATTTTCTAAAAGATATTCCTGCCAGACAAATTAAGAGCTTTGCCCAACAATTTGAGAAAGACATCAATGTGACGCTCTCTATTCTGAAAGACAATCCGTTTTTCGCTGAAGATTTTCATATTGTCATCGATAAGACTGGCAAGATATACCATACAGACCTAGATGGGCGCTTCGAATATATCGAAGATGGAAGTAGCCCTACCCCTCAAGGCGATCTATGGTCATTCAAGATGGTTGAACATGTAAAAACATACTTAGCGCATTGGTTGGGACAAGTAAAAAATAAAGCAGCTGTTCATTAGCACTCAATCTAAACGGCTAAATTTAAGGAGCCGAATTTCAAACGGATTGCGCATACACTTCGGTTAACATGGCTGCAACAACGACACTTATGGGCCCTGGTTGGCAAAAATGAAGTAAATCGTTAGCTTGTATACCAGGAACGCTTCCAGGATGTGCATCAACTCGTTGACTTAGCATTTTTGCTGTATCAAGCACTCCAAGGCCATGCGAAAGGAAAGCTCTAGAGGCGATATCGTTTACCCTAGAATAACAAGCCGCCCCATGTTTATCCCCATTAAAAGAACCGCAGTGCATTAACGATATATCATTATTTGCAGGCAGCCGTGTCGGAGCTGAACGATCCGTTAGATTTTTATAGAGAATCGGGTTGTCATAGGCATGAGGCGATGAAGTACGAAAATAGGCTTTAGCACCGGTTGCGGCAAGAAGCTCCGCCTTTCTATTTATTTGACGTTCAAAGTAATCAAACGCGTCTTTCAAAAATTGCTCAGTAATATTTTTTTCCAAATGCTCACTTATATTATCCGAATGGCTACTTGAATAGGTGTTTATTGCTTGATCCATATATATTTTATGCAGGGGTTCAAGAAAATAACTGACAAAATGAGCGAATTCATTATAGAAAATAAAATCGTAATCCTTGAATACAGCTAAAAATTCTTCATCTGACAGAGGGGTTATTTCCTTATCATATAATTCTTTTCCTATGGATTTATCACAAATTTGACAAACAGAACTAATAAAGGGAACAGAGGTCAATACAGGATTCAACATCTGCCTTATATTGAATTGGACATTATGAAGTGACGTTTTTTGAGGAACCGTATTTTTCTGAATCTGTTTAGACTGGGTGGCTATTGCTGTCATCTGCTGATATGCAAGGCTATCTCCAATCAAGATCACTCGCTTAGGATTTATTTTTATGCTGTCCGGAATATCTGGAATCGCACATTTAGAAGACCATACATATGGATCAGTGTAGTTTTTTGTCAGGCATGGCTTCAAATATTTCGGGTTGTAGCCCAATGCGAATTTATTTTTATTCTTTTTAAGTGAAGATTCCTGTACCCAACGTCCTCCGTCAGTAGATAAAAATTCACTGCCAGAAACACAGATGGGAAGGCTTTGGTTTCGCTTGACTGTATTTAGAAACGTATCTGCATGAAACGCTTGGTCTTGAGAGGGGTCACAGCCCCAGGTTCGATTTTTACCTGGCTCACGGAATTTCAAATTGTGATATTCAAGCAAATCTATATTGCACTTGGTGAGATCCGAATGACAATACTTACGATAAAGGTCAGGATACCTTGATGCATAACATAGCGCATGCTTAATCATACGGTTTTTGTATTCTGTTATGTCGGGTAAATGATGGCAATTACTCTCTTTAGTGTTTGTATTGAGCGAATGTGTTTTCAGTTTTTCAGAAGCTATGATATCAGCTTGCTTTACTGGAGAATTTGAGGAATTTGCACTAGACATATTTATAAATTTGGACGCATCCGAGCCAAGAAAATAACTTTTATTGGGAGCGCTTTTCATCAAATCACCACGAAGAAAATAGGAGCCAACTGCACCTGTGCTAACTGACCAAACAGCTATACCAGCGAATAATTTAAGTATTTGATGACGGCGGCGACCTGCTTCAAGCTGGGTATTAGATAAGACGAATGTATTATTGGAGCGACGCTCGTTTTTATACGAATATTGCGTATGATCAGCATAATTCGGGAGCAGCGTATCTGAGTTCATTTTAATAAACCTATTAGGAATTTAGCTTTGAATTATGAGTCAAGACGCGCCAAGCGGATTTTAAATACAGCCCCATACTGTAGAGAGTCATGACCACGGCGCCCCACAGCAAACCATGAGTGAGCCAAGCCAAAACGGGTGGAGGGGATACCGGAACTCCCATCATTAAGGTGATCGCAGCGATCTGAACCACGGTTTTAACCTTACCAACGTAGGCAACAGCGACTTTCGCTTGCTGGCCTTGTTGCGCCATCCATTCTCGTAGCGCAGAAATAGTAATTTCACGACTGATTATGAGTATGGCCGCGATGGCCACAGACACCGAGGCTTGCGCCTCAACCAACAACAATAAAGCGACTGTCACCAGCAATTTATCGGCAACTGGGTCCAGAAAAGCCCCAAAATTGGTCGTCATGTCCAGTTTTCTGGCCAAATAACCATCTAACCAATCCGTTGAGCCTCCAACCAAAAAGAAAAAAGCCGCGGTCCAACGCGACCAATCCCACGGGAGATAAAATGCAATCACCATTAACGGGATCAGCATTAGCCGGGAAAAGGTCACCCGATTGGGCAAATTAAAGAAAGAATCAGCTTTCGATTGGTGTGATATACGGTTACTAGGCATAAATAAAATTACAGCTCTCGAAGAAAAGCGACAATATCGGCAGCCAACGCATCACTGATACCGGGTAACTTCGACAAATCTTCAACGCTGGCTTTTTTCAACGCTTGCAAGCCTCCAAAGTGGGTCAGTAATTGCTTTCTCCGTTTCGGACCAACACCTGGCAGGTCTTCTAAAATGGAGTTTTTTCTGCTTTTATCACGACGCTGGCGATGACCAGCGACAGCAAATCGATGTGCTTCGTCTCTGACCTGCTGCAATAATAACAAACTCCCTGAAGCAAAGCTCACTTCTTCGACTTCTCCTGTGGCGCCAAACCGAAATATTGTCTCCAACCCCGGTTTTCGTTCTGGCCCTTTGGCAATCGACAATAAACAAATTTCTTCAATTTGACACTCATCTAAGCTCTTTTTTGCCATGGATAACTGCCCTTTTCCACCATCTATCAACACAATATCTGGTAAAGTCGCCTCTTCGGTCTTTTGTCTCTGATAACGTCGATAGACGGCCTGTCCAATAGCGGCGTAATCATCGCCTGGTTGAATTCCATTGATATTAAATCGTCGATAGCGACTCTTAGCCGGCCCGTTACGGTCAAAAACGACGCAACTGGCTTGTGCCTTTTCACCTTGAGTATGGCTAATATCAAAGCATTCAATATGCGCTGGCACCGCATCCAAGCCTAAATCCGCTTGAAGCTGCTCGTAACGCTGCCGCTGGCTTTCCCGCTTGGCCAGATGGGCCTCTAAATGTTGCTCCGCATTCAGGTGTGCCAGCTTCAACCAAGCCGCTCGCGTATCGCGAACACGATCGCTGATTCTGACTACCTTATCCGCCACTTCTGTCATCGATTGCGCCAACCCCTGCATGCCCTCAAACGAATGCCCGACAATGATTTCCTTTGGTAACTGCTCAATATGATGATCGGATAGATAATGTTGCGGCAAAAAAGCCTGAAGAATTAATTCTGGCGAGTTTTCACCTGGCGTCCGCAATAAAAAATTTTGGTGGCCAACCACTTCCCCTTGCCTAACGTGCACTGCACTGACACAGGCCTGCTCACCCACGACATGGACCGCAACCGCATCCAGCTCACCACGACGCCCGACCATTTTTTGGCGCGCTTGAACGGCTTTCATCTGACTGATTTGATCACGCAGTTGAGCCGCTAGCTCATAATCCAACCGGTTTGAGGCCGATTCCATGCGCTCCACCCAAAGGGCTACAAGCCGATCACTTTTGTGACCCGTTAAGAAATCCTGTGTGTGAGTGACCTGCTCGCGATAGTCTTGCTGACTGACCTTGGCTACGCAAGGAGCTGTACAACGGTTAATTTGGTACTGCAAACAAGGGCGAGAACGGTTACGAAAAAAACTGTCTTCACACTGCCGAACCTTAAAGACTTTTTGCAGCACGTTTAACGTCTCCCGCAACGCCAAACCAGAGACATAAGGACCAAAATACTCACCCGGTTTATTCCTTGGTCCACGATGGAAGCTTAAACGTGGAAATTCATGCGCAGACAGATGAATATAAGGGTAGGATTTATCATCCTTTAATAAAATATTGTAATGTGGCTTGTGTTTTTTTATGAGCGTTTGTTCAAGTATCAGCGCTTCTGCCTCAGTGTCCGTTAAGGTCACCTTAATATCGACGATCTTACTGACTAAAACGCGTGTTTTAAGACTGTCTTGCTGCTTCTGAAAATATGAACTGACCCTTTTTTTCAGTGATTTTGCTTTACCCACATAGATAATAGTCCCTTGGGCATCCAGCATGCGGTAGACCCCCGGGTGATCAGGCAATACCTTGAGGACATCAGAATCTAATTCAATGGGGTTCATTAACAGCGAGCGGGTCAATGATTTTGTGTCGTACCGCGAGCAGAGTCAACTCAACGTCATTGTGCACCGAGAGTTTTTCAAACACTCGGTATCGGTAGGTGTTGACCGTTTTTGGGCTTAAAAATAATGCCTCGGCAATATCGGCTACTTTCTGACATTTCACAATCATCAGTGCAATTTGCAATTCGCGCTCAGAAAGCAAATTAAAGGGATTGTCATTTAAAGGGCCAAAGGCTTTCAGGGCCAATTGCTGCGCTATTGAAGGGCTGATGTAACGCTGACCTGCAACAACTGTTTTAATCGCACGAACTATCTCTTCGAGGTGGGCGCCTTTGGTCATGTAGCCCGAAGCACCAGCCGCAAGCAAGGTGGAAGGAAAAGGCTCTACATCGCAAATCGTCACAATGATGATTTTGATGTGAGGGTATTGGCGGACAATTTTTTTAGTGGTTTCAAGGCCACCCAAGCCTGGCATGTTCAGATCCATTAAAACAACATGAGGTTCTCGGAACTTAATGAGTCTCAGAGCGGCTTCTCCGCTTTCGGCACCACCAATTACCTCAATGTCATCAACATCATCGAGCATGCGAATGATGCCTTCTCTAACCAGAGTATGATCATCAACTACGATAACTTGCACGGAATGAGGCTTGCTTGCACAAAAATAAATAGGGAAATAGCAAAAATGAAGTCATCATTTTTGGCGGAGGGGGTGGGATTTGAACCCACGAAGGGCGCTAACCCTTGCCGGTTTTCAAGACCGGTGCTTTCAACCACTCAGCCACCCCTCCAATGATGGTCTGGACGCACGCATATTACCCGAATCCATCCTTGAGTCAACCAATCTTACAGAACCTCCATTCGGAAACTTAACACTTTGGTCGTTTCGTGTAGAATTGTCTTACAAATTCATTCAGTTAATGGAAACCAGCGATTTTATGACGATGATAACCGATCCCATCGCATTATCATTTTTAACCCATACGCAAGAAGCTGTGTTTCTTGTGAACGACGTAGGTGATGTGATTGCGCATTCAGCGGCCTGCCAAGCACTGCTGGGGGTTGGTTTCCACGTTGGTGTCTCCTGTATTGACCAGTTTCCACAGTTATTCAAACAAGACAGCTTTATTCAGGCGCTCAATACCCAGCAGCCGCTTAAAAATATAAAAGTATCGCTGAGCACAGCAGAACACAGCCCAAAAAAAATCATCAGCATTGACAGCGCGCCGATTCAAATTGATCAATCATTGGTATCGGCGGTGTGGATGAGAGAGATGATCGACCAGCACACGAGCCCACCCTGGGGATTTAACATTGATCATGACCCATTGACCAAGCTGCCAACACGTTTTCATTTAACGTTGCTGCTGGATCAATTAACCGGCAAAAAAGACCGACGCTTTGTGCCCAATGACAGCTTCGCTTTGTTGTTACTGGATTTGGATCGCTTTAAGTTGATTAATGATACCCTGGGTCACCAACAAGGCGATCAAGCCGTTTCCATTTTAGGGCAACGTCTGCAAGCCTTTTTACAAGATGAGTTTGTCAAAGCGCCGCATTATGTTTCTCGGCTTGGAGGCGACGAATTCGCTGTCATATTAACGGGCAACCCGTCACAAAAATTAGTCGAAGAATACGCGCATGCGATTATGGAGTGCCTGTCCAGACCCTTTAAATTGGGCGATCGTGAAGTCTTTATGACAACCAGCATTGGCGCTTGTTTCTATCCGCAAGATGGCCATGACAACCACAGCCTGTTGAGACACGCAGAAATCGCACTGTATCACGCCAAATCCATGGGGGGTTACACCTATCAATTTTATATCCCTCACGCTCAAGAATCCGGCTTGGAACGCTTAGAATTGGAAGCTGATTTGCGCAAAGCGCTTGAACGCAATGAATTTGAAATAGATTACCAGCCTCAAATCGATTTGGCATCCGGAGACATCACCGGCTTCGAAGCCCTGATCCGTTGGCAACACCCCGAACGCGGCCGACTGTCGCCCGGCATTTTTATCCCCATTTTGGAGGATACCGGCTTAATTGACAGCGTTGGCATTTGGTTAATAGAAACCGCGTGCGAGCAATTAAATGCCTTGAAAAAGCGCTACAAGCGACCGTTTAAGATGGCCGTTAATCTCGCTGCCCGGCAATTCAACAACCCTAGGTTAACGGAAACGATTTTGGCTTTATTAAAAACCCATAGAATCGATCCGAAAGAGCTTGAAATGGAAATGACTGAAAGTCTGTTGATGTCTCGACACCAGGAAACACTCAGTACCTTGCAAGCGCTAGCGATTGTCGGCATTCGTCTTTCGATTGATGACTTTGGTACCGGCTATTCATCATTAGCTTATTTAAAACGCTTTCCAATTGACACGCTGAAAATCAATCAATCCTTTGTTGTTGACTTAGAACGCAACAGTGATGATGCGACACTGATAAAAGCCATTATTGCCATGGCAAAAAGTTTGAATATTACTGTGGTTGCCGAAGGCGTAGAAACTGAGTTCCAGCAAAGGTTCTTGCAAGAGCAAAACTGCGATATTGCTCAAGGTTATTTAATCAGTAGACCGTTATTAAAAAATGACGTTTTCAATTGGTTAGACGACTATCAAAAACAAACCCCAGCAACAAAAACGAACCAAAACGGTGCACCCATTAATCAAGGAAGTGCAAAAGTGCCTGAAAACGTTGTTTGATTATGACATTTGTATTAAATTGAACAAATGAATAAAATTATTTTTTATAAAAATAACTACCCGTATACCCTGCCATCCAGCCTGTTAAACTCTTTTTACTTCAAAAACTTATTGTTTCTGTTTTCACTTTGCTTATTAACAGCCTGCCAAAGCCGCTATGAAATAAAATCCCCGCACGAAATAAAATCCCAACACGCCTCTTTAATTGAATCCGCAACAAATTCGACAACTCCAAAAACCTCGCAATCAACGTCCAGAGCGTTTTACGACATCACCGTCCGTTCATTTGATGGCACGCAACTAGCGGCCACCGTCTATCAACCCGAACTGTCACAAGAACAAACCGCACCACTCGTTATTCATAGCCACAGTTTCTCTACCTTTCGAATGTCGCAGCCACTCAGTCTCTACGGGACTTTAATGTTTGCCGGTAAGACGGCACTCGAGTTATGGGATCAGGGGTATTGGGTCATCAGCTTTGATCAACGTGGCCATGGCAAAAGCGGTGGCAAGATCGCACTCATGTCTCCCGAACATGAAGTACGTGATGTGCAATCACTTATTGATTGGGCGGTTGCCCATTTGCCCAAATTAAAAATGGAGAGCAACGATCCTGTTATCGGCATGCTTGGCGAAAGTTACACCGGCAGTTTGCAGCTGATGGCTTCCACGCAAGACCCACGCATTGACGCCATTGTCCCAATTCATACTTGGTATGATCTGAGCCACTCATTATCACCCGATAATGTACCCAAGGGTTGGCTCAGCACACTCATTGTTGCAGGAAATGGGTTGAACCCGTTTCGAGTAGAACCCCTCATTAACAATGGGTATCGTGAGGCTGTGAGCAAAGGCAAAATGTCTGATAAGTTTTTGGATGCCCTCAGATCCCGCTCCATCAAACCGTATTGTAATTCAGGCCAATTACCACATGCCGATGCCTTCGTTATGCAAGGTTTTAAAGACACCTTGTTCAACTTTAATCAAGGCTTGTGGATTCGAGATTGCTTCGAGCGCGCGGGACGCGATGTTCGATTCTTAGGTACCCAAAAAGGTCACGTATTACCGCTTGCGCACCAAGATGGTTTGATGCCTTTTCATGACGTGGACTCAGAGGTCAATTGTGGACAAGCCACTTACAACACTCAAAAAATGATTGTTGATTGGTTTGACGAGAAGTTAAAGCACATAAAAAACCAAGCTGACTATATCCCAAATGTCTGTTTAACAGTCAAAGGCGGCTCGGGTCAAACCATGGATCGAATACCCATTGGGGGTGAAACTTTTACTTTTGATTCCGTCAAGCTGCACAGCGGCATGGCAGGGCTGATGGAGTGGCCATTTATCCCATTTGACTGGCTGGCCAACACGCTCACATTCAAACAAAGCGCCGCAAAAAATTCAGACATTATTAAAGAACAACAAGGCGGTCGGTTTCGACCTGCCTTTGCGCCTTTAACTAAAACCAGTGACGACAACCTCTTGTTGGGCATTCCAAGAATCAACGTCACTGTCAGTAATAAAAATGACCGTAATAAAAATGCAGACCCCGTAAGGTTATACGTTGGCATCGGAGTGATCGAACCCGGTAAAGCCAACTTTCGATTAATAGGGAAACAGGTCACACCAATTAATGGCACTGGAGATCATCACATCATGCTGAGTGGTATCAGCCAATTCATTCCCGCTCACAGCACACTGGGTCTTGTGGTTTATGGCTATAGCAACCAGTATCGTTTTGCTTTTTCTGGATTACAAACGAATGCTAAACTCACTGGCGAAGTAGAGTTACCCCTCTCAGATCCAGATCACCCACATCAGACTATCTTAACCAGCACCCCGGATGCACGGCAGGACGCCTTAGCGTTATAATCTCCATTCGATTATGGTAAAGTTATAAGCCTCGTAAACAAGGGACTGTTTATGCTCAATGATCTTAGCTGGATCACGACCTTCCTGGTTACCTTATCCTCATTTGTATATTTAAACCGCATCGCCAAAAAAATAAATTTAGTGGACCATCCCGGTGGCCGTAAACTGCATAAGACCTCTACCCCACTTACCGGTGGCGCCGCTATAGTACTCGGCGGCATCAGCTACCTCTGCTTTCATCCGCATCTGCTTAACAACTCAACATTATTAGCCATATTTAGTGGCAGTCTGGCCATTTTTATTATTGGGCTGATAGATGACTTGGTCGACCTAAGAGCCACATTACGTTTACTGCTACAAGGTATTATTACCCTCTCCGTGATAGCTGGTAGTGGTTTGCTGATCAACAGTTTTGGTGATTTATTGTTTTTAGGCCCGATTGTCTTAGGGCTTTCAGCTGTGCCCATCACCCTGTTTTCCATCATGGCCGGGGTTAATGCGGTAAACTTGTCTGATGGTTTAGACGGTCTGGCCAGTGGCCTTGTCATGATCCCTTTGTTAATCCTCAGTGTGATGACGCATCAACATCCCATGCTTGCCGATGTTTCACAACTGTTAATGGGCTTGTGCTGCGCCATACTGGGTTTTTTACTTGTTAACTTTCGTTTTCCTTGGCGCCAAAAAGCCCATGCCTTTCTCGGCGATGCAGGGAGTACCACCTTGGGGTTTTTATTGGCCTTTTTGCTGGTCTATATTTCTCAGACCGATCACTCATTGTTTCCACCGGCCTTAGCGTTGTGGTTATTTGCCATCCCACTATTAGACACTGCCTCGGTTATCAGTTCACGCATGCGCCAACGTCGATCCCCCTTCAAGCCCGCCAGAGATCATTTACATCATTTATTATTAGACCGCGGGTTTAGCGTCACACAAACTGTATTAATTATTTACGCTTCGGCTTGTTTATTTTCATTATTTGCAATTATGAGTTATCGATTAGGGCTCTCCGAATCTTTCCTATTTATTGGCTTTCTGATCCTGCTAGGTACACACATATGGTTGATGCAAGATCTGGCACGCCCAACATCACGCACCTTCATTGGATCAAACATCAGCAACCTAATCATTTTTTTAAATGGTCAAACAAAAGAAGTTTTAGCTGGAAGTACATCAACAGGAATAAGTACATCGACAGGAATAAATCCATCTCTCGCTTCGGCAAACAACCCACCCGACCCCAGCAGTGGTAAAGCCGCCTGATTTTTTGTAGTCGTCAAGTTATCGGGCAAACTGCTTATATTGATTGGATACTTTTTTAAATTGCTTAGATTGAATCAAGGCCTGTTGGAATTCTTTTTTTTGTTCTCCACACACTCGCAACAATCCTTGATTCAAATCAAACAAACGCGTCATTTCACCCTGGATTTTGCCAACATCGGGCTGCCGATTCTCTATAATATCGTCAAAAGACGCTTCTAGTGTGGCGACGTAAGATTCTCGTTGTTCCGCGATCGCAAAAAAAGCGTCCCAATCATCAGCTTCCGCGTGCCGCAACATGTGTTCAGATAACTCGATGGCTTGAGTCATCGTTTGCTGCCAATGATTTAACGTTTCAACCCGAGACACACAACACCTCAGTTTTCCGTTTCGGCTTTTCGTAACGCCGCGGCTTGCTCAGAGATTCCCGCCCAACCTGACCTCAGGTCTTCTAAAATTCCCCGAACTTCTTCTAAGATCGCCGGATCGTTTTTTAGATTGGCTTGTAATAATTGCGCTTCCATATATTCATACAGATCATTCAGATTAGTCGCAATCTCCCCACCTTTTTCCTGATCCAAATGCGCACGCAGACCTTCAACAATGGTAATCGTTTTACTGATCATATTTCCTTTGGCTTGAATGTCTTTGCGTTCCATCGCCCCTTTCGCGGAATTTAAACGCTCAAGAGCTCCTTCGTAGAGCATGCTGATTAACTGATGCGGTGAGGCATCCGCTGCCTTCGTATATTGACTCATGCCTTTATAGGCAGTCGCGCCCTTGTGTTGATAGCCACTCATAAATTCAATTCCTCAGTCTATTATCATCCAGTTATAGTTGGTCATTAGGTAGCAATTAATCATTTGAAGATATTGGTATGGTTATCGACCTGATTGAAGATAAATTAATGGCAAAATTCATAAAAAATTATAATAAATTAAATAAATTTAACTGACTGATTCGCACAAAGGTCGTTTGAGATGCTTCTAAGATAAATGATTGAAAATTAAGGTCTGTGGTGGCCTGAGCAAAGTCGACATCGCGGATTTCTGAAATAAAACTCTCCAGTTCTATGATCGTTCCCACATTTAAATCTTCGATTTCAGTCAGCTGGTTTAAACGAGACCCCATCTCTGAGCGCGCTTGTATCACCGCATTCTCGGCGCGTTCAATGTCATCGATAAAAATATTAACCGCTTCAAAAAACCGGTTACGAACAATTTCATCATAGGTCCGTCCGTCAGGCACCAAACCACCGTTTGCTTCAGCCACATCGGTATCGATTGCATAGCCTTCAGCCAATGAATACGTAAAGCGTCCTGCAACTGCACTGGAATCGCCATTGTTTTCTAACAGCGTTACCGCCTCTCCGATGCTGCCTGTTAATTGCGCCGTAGCACGCGATTCAATCGCCTCAATTCGAAAATCCGTACCCGTCCCCAATAAAGTGGTTACAGCCGCCGTGGTTTCATTAACAACTTGAGTACCGCTGGAAGGAGTGGCAACCAATTGAGCATTGTTACCACCGGCATCAGTAAAATTGGCTATGCGCACACTGCTACTGCCATTGGTGTCTCCTAAATATCGAAACTGAATCGCCGTACCGGCCCCACCCGGTTGAGTTAAAGAAAACGAGGCGGCAGAACCTGAAGCGGTAATATCGGTCTGCATTTCAGACAATAATTCATCGACCGTTCCTGTTACTGCGGTATAACTAACATTGACGGTCTCTCCTGCTGACCCAATCAAATCAAAGGAAATCGCATCGCCGGCCGTAATACCACCCAAAATATTCAAATCGGTTCTCGGCAGGTCTACGACTGCAAAATTTTCAACACCAATATCCGCACCCGTAGATTCTGTGAAAACGTACGTACCATCGCCATTATTAACATGACTTAAATTCGGCAATGCAGCCAAAGCTGTTGTGATGGCGGCATCCAAATTGGCATAAGTCGCGGCCGTGTTAGCTCCAACGGTCGCACTCACAGCCGCACCGTTAATAGAAAAGCTGATGGTCTCGCCTTCAAAAACAGTTGAATTACTGATATCAAAGGTCGCGACTGTCGGAATCACCGATGCCGAAACGCCCGACATGGCATTGAGCCCTGTGACAACGGTTGAAATCGGATCGTTTTGAGCAACGGTTAATGTTTCAATGGTGCCATTTTCAGACGTAACTCGAATGGTTTGGGCGGCCACATAATTGCCCGCCGTGTTTAAATTGGATTTCCCAGGCGTTGCACGCCCAATGACTTCTGCAGAAATCGGTAAGGTTTGGTCACTGGAAGTGAGTGTGGTCAGTGAATCTGAAAAGCGGTCAATCAGATTCAGTACACTCTGATTGGTTGTAGATTCCACAAAAAACACATCATTTGTTTGAGGTGAGCCTGAAATAGCAATCTCAACGCCTTGGAACTCAATCGTCTGACCATCCGAATAAGGTACATTCACTAAATACCCACCCGGAGAAGTGCTCAATACGGGCGAGCCATCACTTGAACGCGTGACCGTAAACGTTTGTCGGTTTTGGTTGAGCTCGGGATCATTGAAGGTGATGGTGTAATTCTCAGGATAGGCCGCATCAAAGGCATCTTGATCGCGGATAATACCCGAAGAAATATACCCAAGCGGACTTTGACTGTTGGTTTCGCTCGCGCGCGTCACAACAGAACTCCTAGAGGAGTTTACATCGACGAAAAGATCGCGTCCTGGATCACTCACCGGTACAAACGTTGATGATGCCACTTGAATCAGGTTAACACCCTCATCACCCACATAATCAAACCCACCACCATTTCGCTCAATAAAAGGCGACTGCTGCGTTTGGTAGCCTCCGAATAAATACCCCCCCAGGCCATCGGTGGTGTTCATCAAATCCTTCAACTCTAGAGTGAGTTGCCTCAATTCGGATGCAATGATTTGATGATCATCTTCACTTAACGAGCCGTTATCACTTTGAATACCTAACTCTCTGGCGCGTTGCAACACGCGTACGATGTTACCTAAGACACTTTCTGACGTGGTTAAACGATTTTCGGCAATGGTAATGTTTTCTTGATATTGCTCAATTGACGACTGACGCTCTTGCAATTGCACCATTTTAGCATTGTTTATTGGATCTTCGGATGGCTGTAGGATATTTCTACCGGTTGCAATTTTGAGTTGTGTTTTGTTCAACTCGAACATGTTTTTTTGTAAGTTTTGCAAAGAGCTATCAAAAAATAATTCTGTTGATAATCTCATGACGATTACCCCACACTGTTGATCAAGGTATCGATAATGTTACGAGCCACCGAAATCAACTGAGCGGCCGCGTTATAAGACAGCTCGTATTGAATCAACAGTCCGGCCTCTTCGTCTAAGTTTACCCCCGACATCTCAGACAAGGTTTGTTTGGCCCTCAACAACAGAGTTTCGGACGCTTCTTGGTTAATCGAGGCTTCTTGGGTCTTGGTCGCAATGTTATTAACCATACTGGCATAAGCGTCTTGCAGTGTACTGGTGTTATTAAACAGTTGCCCATTTTGTTGTAACTTGGCCATTTCCAACACATTTCGATTGTCTGCAAACCCATTGGTATTGAAATTGATTTCGAATTCATCTCCTTCAGCTGGATAACCAGACATTACTACTTGGAAACCACGGTAGCTTGACGTCGGTGTTGGAATAATCGAGATTAAATTACCTTGGCCGCCAATCGACACATTATCATCCATCACCACTTGAAACACACCACCCATGGTTGCATTAGGAATGGCATCATTCCCATTGATGGTATAAGTGGCACCCGTCGCACTGGTCAGGTCAATGCCATCACCAGCCGATCCACCACCCACTTGAAATTCAAAATCAACCCCGTTGTTTTCGCGCAACTCAATTTGATTGCCATCGCTGATCGCGGAAAATCCGAGCGCCTGTAATGCTGTATTGCTGTTGATACTATCGGCCAGAGAATCTGGATCCGATCCCGTCAGCAATTGGCCATTCAAGGTCAAATTCATCGGAGAAACGCTGCGAATGTTGCTGATCGTGGTCCGATTATAAGCCGTCGCGGAAACACCATTGAGCGCATCCAGATTTTGAGCGATGGTTTGGGCGCTGTCATTGAGCGTGGTGGTTAGAGTTTGCCGAGTAACCACACCCGTGTCTGCGTCGACAGACGTGACCGTGAAGGTTTCAGAGGGGTAACCGTTTTGGGTTGCCGAATTCTGAATCGCTCCCATAGCGGTTCCGTCTGAAACCAATGACGTCTGACCTTCGTCTAACGAAAAAACATCATTATTTAACCCGGGCGTAAAGGTTTGCTGAAACATGGGCGGGGATAACGCGACCGGATTAGCCGGATTCGAATTATCCAATACATCATAGGTTGTGGTACTGGTAAAACGGATCAACAACGGTGGGTTCATGGCCGAACCACTCGAATTAAAGCCAACCGTATCCGTATCGTAAACCACGCCCTGCGTCAGCTCACCTGATCCGCGATTACCTAACTTACTTTCAGTCCGAATCGGCATGGCCAAAGCCAAAGCATCGACTTCATTCACAGCCATCTCCAGATCGCGCGCTCCACTTCTGGTCGGCTGAAGTACAAAGCTGTCATTGGCCTGATATGTTCCACTGACAAACCTCAGGATTAAGCCATCGAATTCTTCCGTTGCTGGAAATACACCGCTCAACACCCCAGTGGCAACCTGCACATTATCTGTCTCTCGAGTAATGGTGTATTCACCAGTGCCCGCAGGTGAAAACTCAACCGTATAATCACTGATGGTCAGCTCGGAAATATCATCGATTTCTAATTCCATTACCCGATCACTGGGTAATGCATTACCGCTGTCCGCAATAACTCGACTCTGCATCCGCTGCTGCTCATTAACATCAACAAAAAAATCGCCGCCGATTTCATTGTTAAGATCCATACCGCGACTGTGTTGTTGATTAATCAAGAAGTTTAAGCCGACCGCGACCGTACCTAAACGGTTGTAACTGTCTTCTAGAAACTCATCTCGATAGGTGATCAACCCACCGATTTCACCACCGCTTAAGGTATCGGTAATTGCAAGACTGGAATTGCCTTGTCCTAAAATAACATCATCGTACAATGGATTCTCAGTCGATACCTGTGTAGAAACAGAAAAAGAGCGGTCACTGATTACCAGCGCCTGCCCTTTACCAATAAATAAATTCACCGCACCACTGGTATCCGTTACCGTACTGACACTGACCAGCTCCGATATACGTAAGATCAAGGCATCACGCGCGTCAAGCAAATCATTCGGTTGTCCGGCTACGGTGCCATTGCCAAGCGAACTGATACTCGAATTAAGCTCCGCTAAGCTTGCACCCAAGGTATTTAATTCAGACACCAAACCATCAAGCTCAGTATTTAACGACGAACTTAAATCATCTAGGCGTTGCGCAATGGAATCAAACCGCCCAACCAACAAATTAGATTCAACTAATAACATTTGACGCGCGGCAGAGGATTCTGGATCCTCGCTGGCACCTTGCAGGGCGCCAAAATAGCGATCTAGAGAAGGTGACAAACTGGTACTTTCATCCCCCAGAAGATTATCCAGTTGCTCAGCATGTGAGACAATCGCATCGAAATTTTCAAAATTTGAAGACGTTGAGCGTACTTCATCAATCATAAATTGATCGACAACGCGCCTAACGCCTTGAATCTGTACCCCAGAACCTAAATAGTTAATGCCAAATTGTTGAGGTGGTGCCGTTTCTGTCAGGACTTGCTGTCGACTGTAGCCTTCGGTATTAGCGTTGGCAATATTATGACCAACCGTTTGCAAATTCGTTTTGCTAACATTTAAAGCACTGACACCCAACTCTAATAAACTAGCCACCGGGTTGCTCCACTGCTTTATTGGGCTTTAACTCACTCGCAGCCTCAGTCACTTCTGAACTATCCAAATACCTAGAGAGCTGTTTAACAATCAAATCACCTATCCCTAAGCCTTGGTGTTGAGGCAGTTCACTGCTTAACTGACTGTCCAACATCTCTTGATAAAACTGCGTTTCACGACTTGAAAACGGGTTGTCCTCATTAAGACCTTCCGTAGTTTTACGCGCATTTTTTAACATCGTTTGTAAGAATAAACTTTCGAATTGCGACGCGACTTGTTTTAAAGCGTCCTTATCTTTAATACCATTGGCGTTTTTTAATTCCGACAAACGCTGTGTATCTTGATAGAAACCAAGATCCATTTGCGCTCCTGGAAGCCCTTCTAAACCGTCCATGTAATTGACCTCAATATTAATCTTATTCTTAATTTCATAACTAAATAAAAAAATTTAATAACATAATAGTTAAATAACGACGATTTCAGCTCGTAAAGCACCCGCTTGTTTTAATGCTTCTAAAATAGCCATCAAATCCCCCGGCGCCGCGCCTACTTGATTCACTGCTCGCACAATTTGTTCCAAACTGACGCCCGGCTCAAACAAAAACATGCGATTATTTTCTTCTTCAATCATGACATTGCTTTCCGGCACCACAACCGTTTCGCCTTCGGCAAGAGCTTCTGGTTGACTCACTGCCATCTGTTCAGAAATTGTGACTGTTAAACTCCCGTGGCTGACGGCTGCGGGTGAAACCTTTACGTTTTGGCCAATCACAATGGTCCCGGTACGCGAATTAATGATGATCTTAGCAGCGCTTTGTGCCGGTTGAATGTTTAGATTTTCCAGAACAGACAAAAAGGTAACACGATCTGAGGTATCCATAGGAGCCGATACACGAATCGAAGCCGCATCCATGGCAACCGCCACTTGCGATCCTAGCAGCCGATTGATTTCATCTGTCACACGTTTTGCCGTTGTAAAATCCGCTTGGTGCAAATTGAACGTTAAATATTTATCTTCAGCAAACGGGCTTTCAATTGACCGTTCAATGGTGGCCCCAGAGGGCACCCGTCCGACACTGGGGACATTAACGGTAATACTGGAGCCATCCCCACCTTCGGCTCCAAACCCACCGACCACCAGATTGCCTTGTGCAATTGCATATACTTCGCCATCAATACCACGCAAAGGGGTCATCAATAAACTGCCACCGCGCAAACTCTTCGCATTACCAATCGAAGAAACGGTAATGTCTAAAGTCTGTCCTGGCTTTGCAAATGCCGGTAAGTCGGCATGAATGGAAACAGCCGCGACATTTTTTAACTGGGGATTAATATTGTTCGGAATGGTAATCCCAAAAGAAGCCATCATGTTTTTAAAGGTCTGAATCGTGAACGGTGTTTGGCTTGTTTGATCACCCGTGCCATCCAAGCCCACCACTAAACCATAACCAATCAGCTGATTGCTTCGAATACCCTGTATCGATGCAATGTCTTTAATCCGTTCCGCGTAGCTAGTTGCGGAACAGCACAATAGCACCCCGCAAGTAAAAAAGGTTTTGATCCAGGATTTAGTTATTTTTTTCATCATTAAAATCTTTATCATTAGAATAGTCTTTATTAAAAAGGCCAATAGCGGCTGTTAAATATTTTTGCTAACCATCCCTGTCGATTCACTTCCGCGAACTCCCCCGTACCACTGTAGGTGATTCGAGCGTCTGCGATTTGACTGGAAAGAATGGTGTTATCCGGTTGAATATCGACTTGTCGAACCAGTCCTTTGATCCGTAGATACTCTTCGCCACGAGACAACGTCAGCCATTTCTCGCCCCGAACCCGTAATAACCCATTGGGCAGCACTTCACTGACCGTAACAGTTAAGCGACCCGATAAGGAATTACTTTGATCCGCATCGGCATTACCTGAAAACGCACGACTGCTGTCTATACTGGTTGAAAAATTCAAATCCGACACGCTGTTACCAAAAACATCGGCCGCATTGATGTTAGGCGAAGCACCGAATATCGAAGGCGCTTCGGTATTCACATCGGTATCTTTACTGATGGATGTCGCATGACTTTTGGTTGAGGTGGTATTTTCTTCCAGCACCACCGTGATCACATCCCCCACACGTCTAGCTCGTTGATCTGTCCAAAGATTTTTTGAGAACCCACTTTGGAAAATGGAACCATTGCGCTTCATAGGGGCCATTAACTGATGCTGTTGAACGGGTGCATAATGTGGATCATCTGGAATAGCGTCTGGTACCGTTTGACAAGCTGCTAGTACCACACAGCCTATCATCAGGATAAAAATACGATGTAACGGATTAATCATATTTAATACCTTAGTGGATTTTACCCTTTATAGATTCTGCCCAACGTATTGCAGCATTTGATCCGCTGTTGAGATCACCTTTGAGTTCATCTCATAAGCACGCTGTGTGGCAATCATATTCACCAACTCTTCGACCACATTCACATTTGAATTTTCAATCGCCCCTTGCCTTACGGATCCCAAGCCATTAATCCCTGGATTGGAATTAGTAGCCGATCCGCTCGCTATGGTTTCACGAAACAAGTTCTCACCAATGGCTTGCAAACCCGCCGGATTCGGAAAATCAGATAGCTGGATCTGTCCCACCTGACTGCTGGTATTAGTGGTACCGTCAACAACCGAGACGACACCATCACTGCCAATAGTGACTGAGATGGCCGTGGTTGGAATCGTAATCGCAGGCTGAACAACATACCCAGAAGAATTGACCAGCTGACCGGAAGCATCCACCTGAAACTGACCATCTCGAGTGTAAGAAGAGCTGCCATCTGGTAATAAAATTTGAAAAAAACCGCGACCATTGATGGCCATGTCCAACGGCTGCTCAGTCATTTGTAAATTACCTGATGTAAAAATCTTTTGGGTGGCCACGGTTTTCACACCAGTACCTTGTTGTAGGCCTGAGGGTAATACCGTATCTTGGGATGACTGGCCGCCCGGTTGACGTTTAATTTGGTAAAATAAGTCTTCGAAAACAGCCCGCTCGCGCTTAAAGCCGGTCGTGCCCACGTTCGCCAAGTTATTCGAAATGGTCGCCAACTTATCTTCTTGAGCGCTCAAACCGGTTTTACTGATCCAAAGTGCCGAATGCATGATGTTCCCCTTAACGCCTTCTGTTCTTAGTCAATTTCGTTATTAATTTAATCGTAATAATTGATTGGACGCTTGATCCATTTCTTCGGCTTTTTTCATCATTTTGACTTGCAATTCAAACTGACGCGCCGCTTCCAATATCCCCATCATTTCTCCAACCGCACTGACGTTAGACCCTTCTAAAACACCAGTGGCCACTCGTACTTCAAACGCCGGTACCTCAAGGGCTCCATCTCGACGTTGAAACAAACCATCCAATCGTTTCTCGATACTGTCTAAAGGCGGATTCACCAACTTAATTCTATCAACTTCGGTTAACGCATCCGGTGTTTGACCCAGCCCTTGCACGGAAATAACACCATCGGAACCAACCAATAAATTTTCATATTCCGGTAAAATGATAGGCCCTGCATTACCCATTAAATTATGGCCTGACTTGGTTTTAACAAAACCGAACTCATCAACAAATAACTCACCGGCACGCGTAAAGGCTTCAGCGCCGGTGGCATCTTGAACAGCGAACCACCCCTCGCCCTGAATAGCCAAATCGAGATTGCGTCCCGTGGTGATCATCGGACCGGTCTCAAAACTGCTACTCGCGGTTTGATCAACGGAAAAGGTACGGACATCAAACCCTGGCCCCGTCATTTCAACACTTTGATAACGCTGCAAATCGGCTTTGAAACCAACGGTGTCGATGTTAGCCAAATTATGTGCGTGGATGGCTTGCGCTTGTAGATTCTGCGCAGCCCCGCCCATTGATGTAAAAATTAATTTGTCCATAGAATTTGATGTTAACTATTACCTAATGTTAACTATTACCTAATGTTAATAATGGCCTGGGTTACAGCATCGGCTGTCTGAATGGTTTTTGCGTTGGCCTGGAAATTACGTTGCGCCTCAATCAAATTCACCAATTCTTCCGACAACTCAACGTTGGATTCTTCCAACGCTCCGGATTGCACCACACCTAACGCCGCTGTCCCTGGCAAACCCACCACCGGATTGCCCGATGAAAACGACTCGACCCAAGTAGTACTACCAACGGCTTGCAAACCTTGTTCGTTACGGAAATTAGCCAACGCCAACTGTCCTAACGGACGCGACTGACCGTTGGAATACCGCGCAAAGATGACCCCATCACCCGTGATTTCAATGCCACTCAAACGACCTGTTGCGTAACCATCCTGAGCCATGTCATTCACTGAAAAGTCACTACCAAACTGCGTGGTACCCGATAAATCAATTACAAAGTTGGAATTGGTGGTAATGTCAGTAATAGGAAAGGTGGCACCGTTCGCCACAGTCTGACCCTGTAAAGCACCGTTGTCGTTACCATCGGCATCCACAGGATTCCAAAACGTAATTTCGACATTATCACTTGCGCTGGTGTCCAGCGTACCATTCTCGTTAAATACCAGGTTATAGAGAGTTTGCGTCGGCGCTTGATCTAATGGTGGCGCCAAGGCAGTATTAGGATCCCCAACATTTAAACCATCAATCAGCACGTGCATGTCCCATTGGTTCTGAGTGCTTGATTTTACAAAATACATCGACAGCGTATGCGGACTGCCCAGAGAATCAAAAATGGTCACCGACGTTGAATGGTTGTATGTGTCCTGATCCGTTGGAGAAAAGCTGTTATTCAAAAACGGGGTTGCAACAACGTTGGTGCCTAACAAAGCCACACCCGTTGAAGCAATCGCAGCG
>CAZECE010000099.1:0-13362 GCA_964510525.1 uncultured Pseudomonadales bacterium
AGGATCGAGCTCCAAACCAGATGGCCTGGCCGTGGTGATTTTGGGGTAAAGAGCCGTCTGCGTTTAAAACATTAAAGCCATCGCCTTCTTTGATTGGATGGTTCGGTACATAATCGGTTGACTTACTGTTAGTCCCTTGAAAAGCCGACCGTAAGATCAGTTTGTTTAATTGCATATTCGTGTGACGGTCGGAATCGACATTCAGCAGTTTGAACGCTTGCTCGCGAGTAATCCATTTGGCTTCACCCGCTATTTGTCCTTCAAATACTTTGGTCGCTGTTTCGGTTGAGGTGTTGAGGTTTTGAGCCAAATTCCGAATGATGGCTTGCTTGATGACGAAGCGGTTGATCAAGGTACCCTGAATGCCTTGATGGTCGTTTTTGGTAAGCGTTGATGCGGTCTTTTGGGCAGAGATTGATTGAATACCTTTCTCATTGGCAACACCCTCAGAAATAAGGGGAGATGATAAGCGTTGCGACTGTGTATTCTCGATGTTTTTCAGAGAGGATGGGTGAAGCACTAGGTGGCTGTCGCCTTTAGCCAAACGAAGTGCTCCAGCTGGATCAAGGCCATTGGCTCTGTTTTGAGGTGATAGGGTGGGGGTAAACTGATTCGAATTTTGGGCTTGCCGGGCAGCGATGATGGTCACGAAAGCTATTTTAGCGGGTTGTATTATACGCATATGAGTGCGATCTCCTTACAAGGGCGATTTTTCAACAGTAACTTAATGATGACTTTTCGGTATCCAAATAATGACCTAAAGGTCACCGGTTGGTGGAAGAGAATTTACAAGTCTATTAGGGAGGGTGTCAATAGTGGTGCGGTATTTGTTTTTTGTTGGTGCGTTATTTTGGTAGTGTTTAATAAGCAAACAACAATTGATAACACTGAAATCCTTTACATGAGAGACGATCAGGCATATTTTAACTCAGCACTAGGATTTAAGGATTCAATTTATACACATGGAGTGAGAGACAACGGAATGGTTTTTCTAAATAACATTGGCTTATCAAGCCGGCTTCTTTTAAGTCAACTCTCTTACTTTAAATTTTGTTTCTGTATCTTCGAGACGGCTTTTATGCATGTTTTTGATGATATTTTTGTGGGTGTTGATGTATGACGGATGCAGTTGGGGTTGAGGTAGAGTTACGCAACAATCCTTTTGTGGAAAAAGCCACGACCAAAATTTGGTTGGAAGAAGAAAGCGCGGATAACCCCTACATTGCAGATGATGCTTTTTGTTACGGTTACAACCTTTTTGAATTAGCTGAAAAGCGCGATGCAGTAGACGTAGTTTATCTGTTAATGACGGGGGAATTGCCGGATCAAGCAACGCACGACTTTTTTCAGAAATTAATGATTTTGTTTTGTAATCCGGGGCCAAGACACAACGCAACCCGCGCGGCGATGATGGCGGGTGCCGGTAAAACCGTGTCTAACAATATCTTACCCATAGGTCTTTCAATTTTCAGCGGTGCTTATCTTGGGGCGACGGAAGTGCAGGAATCCATGCGGTTTCTGAAAAAAAACTGCGATCAAAATGCCGCTGACGTGGCCAAGTCGTTGTTAAAAGAAAAGCCTGTGCCCAGTGTTGAAGAGCCCACGATTGTGGCGGGTTTTGGAAGTTTGTACAGTGGCATTGATGTGCTTTCAAAAAAGATGGCCAATTTTTTATTAGAGACAGAATTTGAGACGCCCGTTATGCAGTGGGCGGCCGCATTTGTGGCAGAGGTTGAACCGAGTGGGTACGGTTGGTTAAATTCCGGTGTGGCAGCGGCGGCATTGTTGGATCTAAAGATGGATTCGATGACGGGTGGCCCATTGTTTCAGTTATTCGCTGCACCTGGATTGTTGGCGCATGGATTGGAGAAGTGTAAAGATACGATGTACTCAATGCCGTTTTTAGATCAATCGCGTTACATCATGGAGACGGAGGAGCGGTAATGTCGATTGAGTTTTGGGATGAAAAGCGAGAAGTATTTCGAACCAAAAAAGGGGGATGGAATATTCCTGAAGGGGTGAATACGCATGGGTATTCCTTGTATGATGATCTTGTTGGTAAAAAAAGTTTTTTTGAATTACTGTTGTTACATGTAACGGGTGTGATGCCAGATGAGAAGTTGGCCTATTGGTTGGAATGCTCATTCATGTGTCTTAGCTGGCCTGATCCCAGAATATGGTGTAACCAGATTGGGTCGTTAGGTGGGAGCTCAAGAACTTCGCCGGTCAGTGCCATTTGTGCAGCTTTGATGGCTGCTGATTCAAAAATTTATGGTGTCGGTACTTTGGGTGCAGTATTTGATTTTATGAGTGGTGCAAAAAAAAGCTTAGATAGCGGGGGGGATATTGCTTCGTTTATCGAGGATGAGTGTCAAAGAGAGGGTAAGTTAGTTGTACCTGGTTTTGCGAGGCCAATAGCTAAAGGTGATGAAAGAGTGGAAGTTATGATTCCTTTGGCGAAAAGTTTGGGGTTTGGAACGGGCGAATTTTTATCATTAGCTTTGAAAATTAGTGACTATCTGATTTCTACAAGAGATGAAAGCATTAATTTTGCTGCGTATATCGTCTCTTTTTTAATGGATCAAAAATTCCAAAAGAGTTCTATTTTGACTTTGTTTAGTCTTTTAATTAATGGCGGTGTTCATGCTTGTTTTGTTGAGTCTAACGAAGACTTACATTCAAATAGTTTTTTGCCACAAAAGTGTCAAGATATTATTTATAATGGCCCCTGTATTCGTTCAGTTAAGGTCTAAACTGCATTTTGAATAACAAAAGCTTAATTTAAAAAGAATAGTTAAACTCGACGTAAGCACTTCTTCCTTCAATCGGAAAGTCGCTATTTATTGTACCGTTGCTAGGGTAGTGTCGATCTTCTTTATTTAAAATATTTCTAATGGCAATAGTGCCATCCAGGCCATTCATAATATCTTTACGCGTTACATTAGCGTTGATTAAAAAGTAATCTTTGATTGGGCTTCTTGTATCATTTGAGCTTCTATACCTAGATGAAACCCAGTGTAACTCTGCGTTGGTTTCCCAGAAGTCGTTTAAATCGAAGTTAATTTCATTAAAAAATTGGCGGCGAGGAGCCTCGGGAATTGTATCGCCAGTAGCATTGTCTGAGGAGTTTTGGTAAGCGTAGTTAGCGCTTAATGATAAATCATTGTTGTACTTCCAAGTAGCTTCCCATTCAAACCCTTTACCATTTTGATTACGGATGTTTTGAGCTGAGGAGTTGCCATCTCCATTTGCTACAAATTCAATAAGGTCTTTTGCTTTATATCTAAAAAAACTTAGCGCCGTATTGAAGTTTGGACTGGGCCTATAGTTAAATACTATTTCATAAGTGTCGATTGTTTCTGGGTCTAAATCCATATTTCCTAACGCTACAGGGTTATTGATGTATGCAAGCTCACCAAAAGAGGGTGCTCTAAAAGCGCTACCATATAAAAATTTAGTTGTAAGGTGTAAGCTCGTAGCCCAGACCAGCGCTGCTCTTGGATTAAGTGTGTCGCCGAAATCAGAATAATCATCATATCGGATACTAGCTGTTAGCTCCCAATCGGAAGCAAATTGCCAGATATCTTGTGCTGATATGTAATAGATGTCTCGTGTTAAATTCGGCAAGTATATTCCCGCAGTGCCTGTGACATCTGAAAGCTCTCCATCAATTATTGCTACGGAAGGAAGGCTGGGGAGACTAGATCCATCAATAACCCCAGGGCCAAAGTTTTTTTGTTCGGTTGGAGTTGCGGATTGTTGTCGTGCTCCTATTGCGAATCTTAGGTCATGATCAAGCAGCCCTTTATGCTCTATTGAAAGATCAAATTGACTATCATCATGTTCCCCACCGGGGGCTCCGATCAATCCATTCGGAAAATTTACAACGCCAGAAGGGGATACAAAGTTTAGGTTTCCATCAGCTCCAATAGGCACCGTTGCTCCGGGAGGCAAAAGCGTAAATTTTGATTCAATTTTGTATCTTGTGTAGCTAATGTGACTATTTAAATAAGTATGATTAGAAAAAAAATTGTCGTTGTATCCAATGTCAAGTCGATAAATTTCGCCATTTTCTTGATTGGTGGGATCTAAGGCAAGTGCACCACCTGCGCCGTTGCCTGCGTCACGATTGGACCATGACCAGAAGTTTGAATACCAGTTTTTATTTTCAATTTTGATGTCAGTATTTAACACTTCATAAAGTGTGTTGAGACTTCCCGGAGATAAAGATGCTGAAGTGCTAAAAGCGGTGTCTAAGCTAGTTTGTAAGTCGTTTTCAAGTATGCGCCCTGCATCTCCGTTTGAGTGCTGATAATTCAAACTAAACGTTGAATTCCAGTTTTCATTTTTTAAACTCTTTTGGAACCAGGCCTCATAATAATCAAAAGATCCTGTTTTGGTGCCCACTTCACCACTTCCAATTGAATCTGAGTCTTTTGTAATAACATTTACCACTCCGGAATAAGCATCGGCACCATAAAGTGCAGAACCAGGTCCTCTAACCACCTCAACCCTTTCAATGTTATGGACAGGTAATTTAAAAAGAATTGGTCTGTTACCTAAGGTTACCCACTGAACTGGAATTCCATCCCTTAACAGTAAGACATGGGGATTAGTACCTGTATGAATGCCACGAATTGAATAAATGGAGTCCATTCTATTAATCGATGAGGGCGCTACATGCAATCCAGGCACTGTTTCTAGGATATCATCTAAAGTCCTGGCGGCCATTTGTTTGATTTGTTTGGCTGTGATGACGGATGCTACGGAAGGGGCGGCGTATATGGGTTTGGCGTTGCCTGTGGCGATACTGATGATCTCCTCGCTGCCATAAATCTCTAAAAGCTCCGCAATTTCAGGGTCCATTTCCGCTAAAGCGTTGTGGTTTGTGCTGCATAATAGTGAAAACAGCAAGAGTGAGAATTTAATGTGTCTTAATGCGCTGCGCTGTGTAGAATCCATATCCTTGTACCTAAGAGGCTTTGCTCAGTACCGGCATCGCAGACTTCCTTGTCTGCGTACATCCCGTTATAAACAATCCGTGTCCTCTTTAAATATAGAAGTAATTCAGCAGGTTGCGAATCTTTGTGCAGTTTCTACAAAACCTCTTCAAAAGTGTTTTACAGGGTATACATAATCCCTTTTTTTGTTGATCTTTGAAGGGGGGATTGTCCAAAACACATGAGAATTGAACCAAAATGCAGCATTAAACGTCAGTGGGTGGCTTCATGAGTGAGCAAGGCGGTGTTCAAAAAAACATAGTTCGTATACAAAAAAATCCTGTTGTGTTTGGATTGGTGTTTTTGAGTACGGTCTTGGCGGGAGTGTTGTCCTTTACTGATGATCTCACGGATCTGTGGGAACGGCTGTTTCCTGAAGAGAGGATTTCGGTTGATGGCGAATGGATGGCAGAGGTTACCTATCCTTGGATTCCGCAAAAAACCTTTGAGGAACGTTTTAAATTTACGATGCAAGGTAATCAAATTGCCGGAGTCGCGGGTTTTTTAGGTCGGCCACGGATGATTCACAATGGTTCAATGAATGGGTATCAACTTTCTTTCGATGTGCAATTCGAATCCACATTCTCTACCGACGCCGAAAGCCAACCCGATTCGAGGCATTATCAAGGTTGGTTTGAAAAAGGGGCTCAGGGTGAAGAGAGTATTTGGTTTACCTCGATGAGTCGAACCGGTGATGCTGAGTTGTTTGAGTTTAAAGCGACTCGAGTGCCTTAGGTGTGCCGGGTAGCTTTTGGGTAGATGGGTTTCCTCGATTCGCTGAGCTCATCGCGGCTACAGTGGCTTTGATGAGAGTGGTATGGGGAGAGGGCTGGGGATTGCCGTTGGCCTTTGATTGATGGCGACAAAATTCCGTCATTTGTTCTTTTTTCAGCAAATCTTCACGATTATTTTTCTTAAACGCAGCTAACCTCGTTCTTATTTTGATCAAAACGATTGTTTTTTGTTTGATATGTAGTCTGTTTAGTCTCTGTTTCTGTTTTTTACGTGTTATGGCAAACAAATTGCTTGTGTGTTCACGAGATTAGAACTTACGCGTAAAAGTTGAGATTTGTTATGGATAACGATTCGAATAATCCTGGTGCTAATTCAGAAAAAAACACCTCGGGGCTTTTTAGCCGCCTGTTAAAGCGTTCCCCAAAGGAGTCGGGTGATATTGATAAAGCCTCTCATGTGCCGCGTGATTTAGAATATGAGCACATGCAACAGGTGTTGTCCGATTCGCTCAGTCATCAATTAGAGGAGCTGAAAGAAGCTCAAGAGGCAACGCGGAACTACCAAAGTCGTTTATCCGGATTGCTTGATGGTGCTGAATCCGGTCAGGTCTCATCACCTTTGGAATCAGGTATCTCACAGGCACAGGATGCGGGCTTGGCTCATGAGCTGACTCATTTTAAAGAAGAACTGCAGTCTTTAATGAATGTTGTTAACTTGCAGTTCGAAGAACAAAAACAACTTGAAGAGGTGTATCGCAATCAACGAGACACGCTCGCGACGATCGAGTCCCAATATCAACAGCTGGTTGAGCAAAACGAAATTACCGAGGCGGACAACCAAGAGCGCGATAGCTGGGTGCGTAACGCTGAAAAAGTGTTAACAGCCAATTCAAATTTAAATAATGCTGTCTTAGAAGACATTAACCAACTAAAAGCTCAGCTGATCGAGCAGACGGGTGGCTTTCAGGAAGCCGATGCGCGATTAAAAACCTTAACCGTCAGCATGCGCGATCAAGACCAACAATTGGCAGAGCTGCAGGTAACGGTTGAGCAATTGTTGGAAAATGTTCAAGGCCTCAAACAAAAAGAAGGCGCCAAGCGGGATGTGTTGGCTGAGGCGGAAACGGCACAAATTCAAGTTAAAACCATCTTAGAAAGTTGTCATAAGAGTTTAGAAGAGCAGCGCTTGACCAATGATCGCATTTCAGCGCGTTCCGATGAAGTGCAAACCTTAGCTGAGCGCATGGGTTTGCAGTTTGGTGTGGTGCAGGAGTTGGCTGAAGAGGTTGCTAACAAAGAAGAGGCTGTGGCCAGCGAAGTCAGCCGTTTTAAAACGGAATTGGCGCGTTTTCAGGAAGAAAAAGCCAATTTAGAATCTGAATTGCAAAGTCAGCAACGCGGCATGAAGCAACATACCCAGTTGGTCAAACAAAAGCTCGCGGTGGTTGATAATAAAATCGATCAAATCGAATCAATTAAACAAGAATCCGATCATGTGCTGACCTTGGCGCAAAATGCCCGCAAAGTGGCGCATCGTTTTAATGACGATGTGGCCGATAAGTTGGCCGAAGTCACCCGCATGCACGCCTCGGTTGAGAAAATTGCTGAGCGTACCGAGACCTTATCGCAAGAATACGGCGATTTTAAACGCAAAATGCAGGCATTCAGTGAAGCCTTGGATCATGATAAGCAAGCCGAGCAACGTTTGTTGGCTGATTTAGACAAATACCGAGCTTCGTTTAAAGATCATCATCAAAGTTGGGGCAGCTTTAAAAAATGGTGCCGCGAACTCAGCGAGGGTTTGTTGGCGGCGGAAAAACAGTTAAAAGATGAAAAATCTTCCTGTGAAGACCTACTAACGCGCACCGAAAAGTTGATCGAGAAAGTCCATACCGATCAAGACTCGGTGGACGTGCAAAAAGAAGTAGTTCAAAAAGCGTTAGGGCATGTAAAGCACCTGTTTACTAAGGTCAACGGCTTGATTGAAGATCACAACCAAGGTCAGAAATCGTTGACTGAATTAATGGATAACGAGCGTGCGCTGTCTTCTGGGTTAGAAAAACAAACCGCGGAAGTGCAGCGTATTTGTGCGGAAGTGGAAGATAAGCTGCAGCAGTTTGAGCGCATGTCAGCACAAGCCGAAGAGTCGCAGCAGCAAGTGGAATCCTTAATTGACAGCTGTCAGTCTTGGGAGGCATCTGCTAAAGATTATACCGCGCACAATAAGCGTCAAATCGCCAAAATGGATGAAGCGTTATCTTACATTAATGGCTTACAAACTGATTTTGATGCGATGAGTGATCAGTTTGTGCAGATGCATTCGAAAAACCAATCTTTGCAACAACAGTTGTCGTCTGATTCCGAGCAACTGATGAAAACCGAGCAGAAGGTGAATGAGTCTTGCCAGGTGGTGCTCTCATTGATCGACAAAAATAAAGTACAAGCCGATCAGTTGTCGGGAAACTTAGTGAGTTTACGCTCATTGCGCGACAATACGGAGTCTGAATTCCAAAAAATTCGAGAATATTCGCTGGAGATGGCGACCGTTGTTGAAAACAATGAAGCGTTAGAACGTCGTTTAGCGGACATGGTCGATGAGCATCAGACATCGATGCAAGGCTATGATGATGCGTTCCAACGATATCAAAAATGGATTCAAGAACTGTCCAATCAAGGCCAAGCGTTGGTGGATCGACATCAAATTTTGTTGGATGAGAGCAGTCAGCAAGTAGCGACCGTCACTCAGCAAGCGCAACAAATTCGTGCTTGGCATCAAACCTGTGAAACCATCAGCGTACAGCAGCAACGGGATCATGAAGAGATTCAAAGCATCATCGAAACGGTTCGCGAAGATGCTATTTGGTACAAAAAATCGTTTGCTGAATGTGAAACTCTGCATGAAGAGGCTTTTGAGTGTTTTAACAAAAGTATTGAATTAAAAACCGAGTTACAACAAATCCTAGCGGTGATGGCGGATACGGCGAGCACGGTGGATCATAAGGCGTCTGATTCTAATGTGTTGTTTGCGCAAGCCAAAACCTTGATTGAAGATCAAAAAAACCTGGAGCAAACGGTTGAAGCCAAGGTGCAGCAGTTAGAACATTTGCGTCAGACGTGTTCCAATGCGCTGGAACAAGCGCGGGTTTTGAATGGTCAAGCGGATGTGAGTCGTGAAGCCATTGAAGAAGGCCGTGAAGAAATATTACGTTTGTCGGACCACACCCAGGGTGTGTTGACCGACGTTGAGCAGCGATTGCAAGAAGTTGAGGCTTTAGGCAAAACGGTGACCAGCGCGTATGAACGGTTGCAGCAGGCCGAGGCGCGCACGCAATCTCTAGTGGAATCGGTGCAATCAGCCAATCAATCCGCCCAGTCTTGCATTCAAGATGTCTACGGTGTTAAGCACGAAGCTGAATCGCTGTTAGGCAGCGTGACGGATTTGCTTAATAAAGGCGGAGAGCAGCAAAAACAGGTGAAAGAAGCGATTGATCATAATGCGGAATTAGCTGTTCGTCTTGACAATACTTGTGAAAATATTGCTGCACAATTGGACCGTATAGACATCTTAGAAGAAGGGTTTAATGCCGCGCTGGGGCGTGAATCTGAGCACCTGTTGGCTCATGAAAAAGTGAACCTAGAAGAGAAACAGCAGCTTGAAAACGCTATTACTGAGTACACTCAGTATCGTGACAACCTGGATCAGGTTCTAAAACAGTGGGCTACCACGGCAGAGCAATATCAAGAGTTGCGCTCTGATTGTCAGACCAGTTTGGCTAAGTCCGAGGAATTGCATACCAAGGTGGCCAATTTGTATCAACTTGGTCAACAAACACTGGGTGATAATCGTGGGTTAAAAGGAAGGCTTGAAGAGGCCTGCTCGGATCTTGAGAATCGATTTGCTCACTATGAGAATATTGCTTCAGAATTTGATGCGCTAAAAGCTCAAAGTGGGGCTCAAATAACTGAGGTGAGTCAGCAGAAAGCCTTGACTGAGCAGCTATCAGAGCAAGTCTCTAAAAGCTTGGAGCAGCAAAAATCCTTGTATTTGCAATGCACTGAAATGCAAACGTCAATGGTGGAGCAGCATCAGCAAGTAATTGATGAGCGTGTTCGAGTGGAAGCCTCAGGTGAGCATTATTTAAAATCGCTACGCACGCAACATCAACCCGATGAAACTCGATTGTTGTCGATAGAGCAGCAAATTAAAGCCTTGCAAAGCCGTCAGGAACAAGCAGAAAAAAGTGCGGCGGCCGCTCAAAACGCCAGTACGTTCTCGGCCGCTGAAATAGCGCCGTTGCATGACAAAATGCAGGGCTTTGAAGCTGCACTGGCGACCATAAGCGATAAATTTCAAACTTTGTGGTCTGAGGTGCAAGATCAAGGGTCGTTAACTTCTGAGGTAGCGGAAAGTAATCGTTTAAATCATTCGGCATTGAACGATTTGATCAGTGAGTTTAAAGGTCTGAAAAACGAATTTCACGTCTTTAAAGCATCGCCGACGGGGTATGTGGGGCCAAAATACGGTTTGCAGCGTCATTTGGGGCTTGAACGGGAAGCACCTGTTGCTGAGTCTGAACCAGTAGCTGAGCCTGTACCAGCAGTACCTGTATCAGCGCCAGTACCTGGTCAGGCGCCCGCTCAACCATCGCCTAACGCTGTTTTGGATTCGCTCGATCAGTCTCAGCCTAAAGCTCAAATTCAACCAGACACTTTGCCTCAGCCTAAATCGCAAGCCGAGCCGGAGTCTCAGCCAGAAGCAAGACCCGTATCAGGTGTCTTGCCTGAAGCTGCGGAAGAAAGTGCGTTAGCCGCTGCTTTAAATGAGTTAGAAGCGAGTTTCAAACGACAAGAACAACTGGATGCGTTGCAAGGAAAGGTCAGTGATGTAGTGGATCAATTTGATCAAAATAAACCAGCCGCCACACGGCGGGGAGATCAGTTAAAAAATTTACTGTTTTCGCTGGTGGCGTGCGTTGGTTTGGGCTTGATCACTCATATCAGTGAGCTTAATCGCTCGGAATCTGGTGTTGAGGTATCGCTTTCTGGTTTGATTACGGAAGAATCCTCCGCGATTGGCAACTCCGCGATTAGCAACCCTAAAACGCCCCTCCGATGGCCGTTAGCCGGTGTGCAGCAAGTGGCGGAGATTGAGTACGGTCGGTATCGCAATGGCTTGTATTTACCTACGGCCTTAGGGGCGGCCATTCGGGCGATTGATGATGGTCAGGTTGTTTTCTCAGGGCACGCGGGCATGGGCGTAGGTCAGGTCGTGATCTTGCAGCATGCGGGTGAATTGTTGTCGGTGTATGGCAACAATCATGAAAACTTTGTTGGGGTTGGCGATGCTGTTCACAGCGGTCAGGTGATCGCGAGCGTTGGTGAGGCGTTTACCGAAGTACCTTCGCTTTATTTTGAGCTGCGCTATCAAGGGCATCCGGAAGATCCTTTCTTGTATTTCAACCAGCAGGTAGGCTGAATCCAGTTCAGCATGATGGCAAAACAACCATTATCTTTTCATGACGGTTACGATTACTATTAGCCTCTGATTTATGGAATCCAATATGAATTGAGCTTGTGCATGTACCGCTATTTTGAACGACTGTTAGCCCCATTTCCTCCACTTTCCGCTATCGCCCCACCCACCAAACTGATCGATTTTTGTCGTTATTATTCCTCTGGCGTCGAGTTCTATTTGCTGATCATGGCTCTCGCAACGGCCATGATTGCTGTGATGGAAGCAGGCTTGTTTGGTTTCTTGGGGCAATTGGTCGATTGGCTTGCGATGCGCGAGCCCGATTCTTTATTGACTGAGGATTTTTCAACCTTGGTGTTTTGGGCGGTGCTATTAATTGTTGGCCTGCCGACCATGGTTTGGGTGCAATCCGTGGTGATCCATCAGGTGCTGTTAGGCAACTACCCTATGCGGATTCGCTGGTTGACGCACGGTTATTTGTTAGGTCAGAGCTTGTCTTTTTTCAGCAATGAGTTTGCGGGTCGGATTGCGACTAAGGTGATGCAAACCGCATTGTCGGTGCGCGAAACTGTGCTTAAGCTGTTGAACGTGCTGCTGTATGTGATCATTTATTTTGTCACCATGGTGTTTTTGGTTGGGCAAGCGGATCTGATGATGGTGGTGCCCTTATTAGCGTGGCTCGCCGCTTACCTCGGTATCTTAAAGTACTTTATTCCGCGATTACGCGATGTATCTACTTTGCAAGCCGATGCACGTGCTTCGATGACGGGGCGTATTGTCGACAGTTACACCAATATGATGACGGTGAAACTGTTTTCGCATTCCAATCGCGAAGCCAACTACGCCAAAGAAAGCATGAATGAATTTCTGGAATCCGTGCATCCGCAAATGCGTTTGGCGACTGGGTTGCAAGTGTGTATCTGGGTGTTGAATGCGTTGTTGATTTTTGTGATCACGGCGTTGTCTTTGTATTTATGGACGGAAACCCGCATGACTCCAGGAGGGGTTGCGATTGCGGTGGGGTTGGCGTTGCGACTGAATGGCATGTCGCATTGGGTGATGTGGGAGGTTTCGACCTTATTTGAAAACATTGGCACGGTTAAAGACGGCATCAACACCATCGCCCAACAACGTCTTGTCCAAGATCAGCCCGATGCCAAGCCCTTAACGGTTAGCCAGGGCGAAATTGAATTTAAAGAGGTCGTGTTTGCCTACGACAGCCAGGTCACCGTCTTCGATGGTTTGAACTTAAACGTTAAGCCGGGTGAAAAAGTGGGGGTGGTGGGCCGTTCGGGCGCGGGTAAATCCACCTTGGTGAACTTGTTGTTGCGTTTTTACGATCTTGAATCGGGTGCTATTTTGGTGGATGGCCAAGACATTGCGCACTCGCAGCAAGAGAGTTTACGTCAGCAGATCAGCATGGTGACGCAAGATCCAGGGCTGATGCATCGTTCGGTGCGAGACAATATTTTATACGGCCGAAGTGATGCAACGGATGAAGACATGATCCGTGCCGCCAAGCAGGCGCAAGCGCATGAATTTATCTTGCAGCTGCAAGACCCGGAAGGGCGCACGGGCTATGATGCTTATGTGGGCGAGCGAGGGGTAAAGCTTTCGGGTGGTCAAAGGCAGCGAATCGCGATCGCTCGGGTGCTGGTAAAAGATGCGCCCATTTTAATTTTAGATGAAGCGACCTCGGCGCTGGATTCGGAAGTGGAATCCGTGATTCAAACGCATTTAACGGAGCTCATGCAGAATAAAACCGTGATTGCCATTGCGCATCGGCTTTCGACCATAGCGGCTTTGGATCGCTTGATTGTGTTGGATCAAGGGCGGATTGTTGAAATGGGGTCGCACCAAGAGTTGATAGATTTGGGCGGCTTGTACGCACAACTGTGGCAACGACAGTCCGGTGGTTTTTTGGGGCATAGTTGAATTGTTCCTTCTTAAAGAAGCCAGGTGATAGAAATATGCTGGTTTAGAAATATTTAAATAATAAACAATGGCTTACAACACTTTAAGTGTTTTCGGTTTGTTCTTTATTGCACTAGGTGCTATATTTTAGGCAGTATTAATTGATGAGAATTTTTAAAACACGCTGGTTCCAACGTTGGGCAAAAAAAGCAAAAGTGAGCGACTTTGCCTTGATTAATGT
>CAZECE010000100.1:0-7228 GCA_964510525.1 uncultured Pseudomonadales bacterium
ATCGGAACAGGCCTTTGATGCTATTGCCAATGCGCTTAAAACAAAAAACTTGGGCGATAAAACGGTGAATTATCGACTGCGCGACTGGGGCGTTTCGCGACAACGCTACTGGGGCACGCCGATTCCGATGATCGAGTGTAAAGAATGTGGTACACAACCCGTGCCCGACTCAGATCTGCCCGTGGTGCTGCCAACCAACCTCGCACCGAACGAGTCTGGACTGGATTTAAAAAAGGTTGAAGAGTTTAAAACCACCACCTGCCCAAAATGTGGCGGTACCGCAGAACGTGAGACCGATACCTTTGATACCTTTATGGAATCCTCTTGGTATTACGCGCGTTTTTGCTGTCGTGATGACCATACCCAAATGCTCAACGAAGAAGCCCATTACTGGCTGCCGGTGGATCATTATGTTGGGGGCATTGAGCACGCTGTTTTGCATTTGCTGTATTCACGCTTCTTTCATAAGTTAATGCGTGACATGTCGTTAGTGCCAGGCGATGAGCCTTTTAGTCGGTTGTTATGCCAAGGCATGGTGGTCTCGGAAACCTTTTATCAAACCCAAGACAATGGCAAAAAAACCTATTACTTCCCTGATCAAGTGACGGTTGATCGCGACGACAAAGGCCGAGCGCTGGGCGCCCACCTAACGGCCGATGGCAGCGCTGTGACCATGGGTGGGATTGAAAAAATGTCGAAGTCCAAAAACAACGGCGTTGACCCCAATACCCTCATTGAGCAATACGGCGCGGACACCGTACGTTTATTCACATTGTTTGCCGCACCACCCGATCAGTCTTTGGAATGGAGTGAAGCCGGGGTTGAAGGGGCGCATCGTTTTCTGAAACGCCTGTGGCGGTTAGCGCATCAAATCATCGAGCACACCGCTCATCAGGATTCTTCAGCACTGTTGCAAGCACTCGCCCCCGAAACCGCTCTTTCAAAAGAACAAGCCGCCTTGAAACGTAAGGTTCACCAGACGTTGGCCAAAGCGACGCATGATATTGAAGAGCGACAAACGTTTAATACCGCCATTGCGGCTGTGATGGAATTATTAAATACCTTGCAAAAATATGTTCAGGCAATCAACAGTGGCAAAACTAATAACCCCTTTGAGATCACAGATGCTGCACTGCTGCGACAAGGAGTCGAGTTTTCGCTGTTGATCTTAGCCCCCATCACCCCCCACATGAGTCATCACCTGTGGCAACAGTTAGGGCAGACAACGCCGATTCATCAACAACAATGGCCACAACCGGATCAAAGTGCGTTAAAAGAAGAAAGCATTACCTGGGTGGTTCAAGTGAACGGTAAAGTACGCGCCAAGCTCGACACCGAGCCTTCCATCTCCAAAGACGCCATCACCGAATTGGCACTTAACAACGAGAACACTCAAAAGTTCATCGGCGATAAGACGGTTGTCAAAACCATTGTGGTGCCGAATAAGTTGGTCAATTTTGTGGTGAAAGGCTGATGGGGAAAGTACTTAGAATAGGGAAAGTGCTTAGAATAGAGAAAGCGCTTAGAAAGCTTCAACACCAATGCCTGTCCATGCTGCTTGGGATCACAATGCTCAGCTTACTCGCTGGCTGCGGCTTTCATCTTCGCGGCAGCCTAGCCAGCTGGCCGGTGAGTCTAGAAACCCTTGCCATCGATTATCAGGCTGCGCAACTGGGACTAAAAGCCCCTTTATTCCAGCAACTCGGACAGCTGAATGTCCACATTTCAGAGAATGCACGACACCGATTGGTGATCGAAAACTTGGAAAGCAGCAACCTTGTGGCCAGCTATGACACCCAAGGACGCCCACAACAATACACCCTAACGCAAACCGTCACTTTCCACTTAATAGACACCCAAAGCCTCGTTAAACAAGGACCGAAAACACTGAGCAAAAGCCGAACGTACCGTTTCGACAGCAGCCAAATCGGCGGCTATACCCAAGAACAGCGCTTACTGGAACAGGAACTGCAAAAAACCTTACTGTTTGAATTAATTCAACAGCTCACCCGCTGGGTACCCAGCGATACAGCGCAGCCAACACAAAACCAATCATCCCAGCAAGCCCAGCCAACCGAATAAACATGAAACTAGAAGCGCACCAGTTTCAACAGCACCTCGCAAAAACGCTACTGCCTATTTACATCATCTCTGGCGATGATCAATTGCTGAGAGAAGAAGCACGCCAACAACTGCGAGAACAGGCCGCAGCCTCCGGTTTTTCAGAACGCATTGTTCTGCACTCAGAAGCTCAATTTAAATGGGGCATGTTGGAAAATCACTTTTACAGCGGTTCTCTGTTTGCCGACAAGCAATACATCGAACTCAATTGGCACAAAGGCAGCTTTCCTAAAGACGCCTCACCAGTTCTAAAGCGTTATCTCGATCAGATAGATCCAAACAAAATTTTTTGCCTGGTCTTACCCAAACTCGAAGCCAGCGTCACCAAGACCCAATGGTTTAAAAAACTCAGCAACGCAGCTGGTGTACTAACCTTATGGCCCATCTCTCGCCAACAGTTACCCCAGTGGATTCAACAACGCATGCGCGCCAATGGCTTGGTGCCAAAAAACAGCGCCGAGACCCTATTAGCCGAAGCCGCCGAAGGCAACTTACTGGCAACCGCTCAAACCATCGAAAAACTCAGCCTGTTGTATCGGCCAGTCGATGCCGATGCCACACAACCGACCCCCATCTCACCCGAACAACTGAATGCCGCACTGGATAGCAGTGCCGAATTCAGCATTTTTGATTGGGTGCACTATTTAATGCTAGGTGATATCCGTAAAGGCTTACGCATATATCACGAGTTAGTAGCGTCTGGAACCGAACCCGTGTTAATGCTCTGGGCCATCACGAAAGAAATTCGATTGCTGTTAAAACTCAAACCACACCGCCGCAATAATCCAGCAATGAACAAAGTGTTTTCCGAACACAAAGTATGGAAACAACGCCAAGGCCCTCTGCTAAAAGCCTGTAATCGAATCTCTGGGGCCGACCTAACCCACGCCTTACTGCTCTGCCAACAACTGGACTGCGCTATTAAAGGCTTAAGCTTTCTGCCTCAAGACACCTTATTTCAGCAGCTGATGATGTGCCTGGGTGAGACTCAGCTCGCGGCACATTGGCGGTCTTTGTCACGCGCAGAATGACAACCATGACACTTTTTGTCGTCGAACTACCCATTTTCGTCAGCCACTGTTTTTGAGCTGTGAAGCCGCGCACACTCTCAATGTGGGACCCGCTCACGCTGGATGCGTGATGGCTTTCACAAAAACCATCAGTCAAACATTCGACGCAATCTCTCTCCCTGAGACAAGCTAAGTTAACCCGCTGATTTTTCATAAAATTGGCAAGAAAAAACGGCTTATTGCAACGCCATCTAAACACACGTTGGCACCCTGCCTGCACTGGTTAATCTTGAGTTTGAAAACATGAACTGAAACGCAAAAATCAACACCCAGGACATGAAACTTCAAACTCAATCACGAAACTGAACATGGCCTGAGGCACAACAATGAAACAATTACTCACTTATATGATTTTCCTGGTTGTCGCCAGCGTCAATCATACTGCACTTGCGAATCAAGACCTCGCAAGATGGAGTGAGTTAAACACTTCAGGTCATGTTAGCGAACTGATTCAAACCGGTGACGACAACCGAATTCAGCTGCAACAAACCGGAATACAACAACGCGCCTATGTCGAACAAGCGGAACACATGAACGCGGCTTGGTTATCTCAAACCGGGCAACACAACGAGTTGACTTTATTACAACAAGGCACCTTAAATCATTTCGAAGCCACTCAGCACGGTGAAGGCAACTCCATGATCAGCCAACAATACGGCCAAGAAAACATCGCCAACCTGTATCAACACGGCCTTGATAATGAAATTGTTGTAGCCCAACAAGGTCAGTTAAACGAAATCGCTATTCAACAAATTGGCTCAGAAAACCAAGCCATTATCAATCAGAATGGATTCGGATTGAGTGCAAACATACAGCAGCAGGGTCATCAACAGCGACTGTATGTTCAACAAGGATTTTAATTTTTAACGTAAAACCACTGAGGGGACTCAACATGAACACATTAAAACTCGCTACTTTAACCGCCATTGCCACGTTAAGCACCAGCGCACTAACCACCAGCGTGTTGGCCGCTAATGAACAAGACCGCACCGATGTTCGTCAAACGGGCGACAACAACGCCGCTTATGTCAGTCAACGAGATAGTTTTAATCAACTCAACTTAACCCAAAAAGGGGATTTAAATCACACTTATGCGCGCCAAGCAGGCGATTTAAATCGTGCTCATATACGCCAAGACGGCACGCTGAATAATGCCGACATAGACTCATATGGCGACCTAAATCGTATCCATTTGCAACAAGATGGGTTAAGCAACGACGCCAACGTGGACCAAAACGGAGACAGCAACCGTGCCACAATCAACCAAGACGGTAACTTCAACCATGCCAGCACTTACCAGCAAGGGGATGATAACCGCTTTCAAGCGCACCAAAAAGGTGACTCTCACAACCTGTACAGCTATCAAAACGGCGACGATAACACCCTAGGCGCATCACAATTTGGCACCAGCAATAACGTCTATAGCTACCAACATGGCGACAGCAACACCGCGAGCACCTACCAGAATGGCACTCAAAACTGGGCCGCTGTTCATCAAGGGGGTGACTTAAACATCGCTCGACTGCATCAAAAGGGTACAGGTAACTTAGGGTACGCTATTCAAGACGGCGATGAAAACAATTTATCGATCCACCAAAACGGCACCTTTAACTCCAGCATTGGCTCCCAACATGGTGTCTCTAATGACATCATGACCAGGCAATTAGGCGACATGAACCGCACTTCCATCTGTCAATTTGGCAATGACCATGTGGCCAATGTCAGCCAAATGGGTAATGGCAACACCGCCAGCATCGTTCAAGGGCTATAAGAAACAGCCATCACGCCGCTCTTGTCTTTCTAACAACAAAAGACAAACGGCGTGATGGCGCTTTTTATTGAAACCTACTTTCACTTTCCAGCAGATTTTCTAAAATTTATACAGGCGATAAAACCATGACACTGAACTTACGCTCATTATCGAACATCACTGTATTTTGGAACGCACTGCTGGCACTCTGCATCGGTGCACTCACCATAGGGTCAACATGCCATGCATCGGTTCAAGGCGCAAATCAAAACCCCGCGTTATACAATGAAATTTCTGGCATTCTACTCGCAGAAAACTTGGCCGCAAATGCGCAGCCTTTTTTTAAAGATTTTTCGAACGCTTGGCTTAATTACCCAGAATCTGAAATGGGGGTTGTTCGAGTGCGTCAACAGCGCTCTGCCCGCTACGGTCAGCAAATCCAGGTATTGTTCAACGACACCCTGGTGTTCCAAGCCAGCCTTTCTTTCCAAATCAAGGATTTTTCTGCAAGCGCTCAAGCAGCTACACAACAGCTCGCAAGACACATTCAACGCGTTCAGCGCACGGGTTACGCAACGACAGATCCAGACTTGGCCGTCAACGAATTTTAAACGTATTTATATTGGCCTAATTTCACTAACGCTGACGTCAGTTGTTCAATTTAGTCAGGCTTCCGAACTCGTCTACACCCCCACCAACCCTTCCTTTGGCGGCAACCCTTTAAACGGCACCATTTTACTGAATTCGGCACAAGCCCAAGACAACTTCAAAGACCCTGCACTTGAAGACACTGAAGAAAATGCTTTAGATGAGTTTAATGAGAGTTTGCAACGAGCCGTACTCAATCGACTCACCAACAGCATTTCCAGCACCTTTATTGACGACGAAGGCAACCTGATTCCCGGACAAACCACCACCTCTGATTTCATCATCGACATAGTCGATCGAGGTGATGGCACTGTCACCGTAGTCACCACAGATCGCATCACAGGTGATTCCACATCGTTTACGGTACAGTCCTCTTTTTAAAGAGGTATTTAAGCTAAAGGGTATTTAAAGTTAAAAGGCATTTAAAATGAAAAACTCTCGCCTTGCTCTGATCCTACTAAGCGTTTTGTGCGTCAGTTGTACCTTTCATCCAAAATCCGCTGAGATCCTCAAAGAAATGCCTCAGTTTGTTGATCCTTGGGAGAGTATGACGCAAACCCATCAAGACTTAACACAGCTGCCCGAACCGCTCGGCAAAATCCCCATCTCTGTTTTTAGTTTTAAAGACCAAACCGGACAATACAAACCCGCACCATCCAGCACCTTTTCAACCGTGGTCAGTCAAGGTGCTGCTGCCATGGTGGTCTCTGCTTTACACGATTCTGGTTGGTTTTTACCACTGGAACGCGAAGGTTTGCAGGACTTATTAACGGAACGCAAAATCATTCGCGCACATCTGGGCGACAACGCCGTACCGCCTCTACTTGGCAGTTCGATGATGATCGAAGGCGGAGTCGTGGCTTATGATACCAACATCAAAACAGGCGGTTTTGGTGCCAAGTACTTTGGTCTCAGTTCCAGCGAGCAATACCGAGTGGATGCGTTAACGGTAAATTTAAGAACTGTGGAAACTAAATCCGGTAAAATTATTCATTCGATTAACGTCAGTGGGACTGTGTTATCACAACAACTCAACAACAGTTTTTTTCGATTTGTAAAATACAAACGTTTGCTGGAAGCCGAATCCGGTTACACCCAAAACGAACCCGCGCAATTGATTTTAAGAGACGCAATCGACACCGGCGTCATTCGGTTAATCATTCTAGGATTGGTCCAAAAACAATGGGCATTAAAAGACCCCATGCAGTTGGATCACCCTCTTTTCAAGCAATACGCAACTCAAGCCATGTTCCAACAACTCAACAAAATGAAAACCGCTTACCTAAATGCCAAACAAAATCAGCGTAAACACAGGCAGAGTAAACAGAGCCAGAGTAGACAAAGCCAGAGCAAGCAACCTCAAATGCCAGCCATAACAACCCAACCTGCTCCAGTCCAACCTACACAAATCAAGCCGCAAAACATCAAACCAACACTTAACCAAACAACACAAATCAAGCCAACTCAAACCAATCAAACATCAACATCAAACACTATCACAAAAACAGGGGTTGTGATTCAACTGGCCGCCAGCGAAAACTTAGACGCGATCAATCAATTAAAAAGAGAATGGGGCAAACACCTACCGAACATAACAGTCGTACCGCAATTCTCCGATCAACAAAAATGGTACACCTTA
>CAZECE010000101.1:0-12250 GCA_964510525.1 uncultured Pseudomonadales bacterium
GTGTGAGTATTTTACTCTTCATGGTTGGTATTATTCTGGGTCTCGAGGCGATAACGGTATGATTAGGCTTTGTTTTTCTCTGTGGGATCTTAGGACGGCTTAGGTGGGGGTTGCTATGTCTGTATTTTACCCGCTTGTTTAGAAGAGTGTGTTTGATAAAGTAGCGTTGTTTTTGATGGTGAGCTGATTATGCAGTACAGCGTCCAGGAGAAAACAAGGATTCTGGCCATGGAAGGCCAGGGCAAGGATGCAATTTTTCTTGACTTCTGATTAAGGTGTTAATAATATTCTGCACCTCCTAAGCAGATGTTAGGTTTTCTTTTGAAAGTCCCCTTCGTCTAGTGGCCTAGGACACTGCCCTTTCACGGCAGGAACAGGGGTTCGAGTCCCCTAGGGGACGCCACTTATTTCTTTTTCTTGTATCTTTTGACTGGTTTCAATCTGCCGAAACGCAGTAGAATACTGCCCCAATAGATTGTTCGGTTGGAGGAGTATCTGGTTGTGTTTACGGTGATTTTTTCTTGAGGGTAACAGAAGACCCGCACTTCTCTTTGATCGATCATTTATCCGGTGGTTTGGCTCGGGTATTTGATTTAGCTTGGTTGCTAGTGGCGGCTTGGTTTTGCTATTACTGGCGGTTCTCTTCATGGCTTATGCCGGTAGCCTTTCAAACGGCGGCCTTGTTGGGTGCGCTTTTGGCTTTAATGTCCTATTCCATGTTCAAGGTGTATGAATCTTGGCGGGGTAGGAAAAAAATACACCTGTTTGGTCTGATCGTGTCCGCTCATCTTAGCGCTTTTGCGGTTTTGATGGGCTTTTTGGTTTTTTCCCAACACTCCATCTACTTTTCTCGGTTGTGGTTAGCCGGGTGGATTTGTTTAAGCTTAATCGGTGTTATTGGCTTTCGAATTTTTGTCTATGAGCTTTTGGATCGATTAAGGGAAAAGGGTATTAACCATAAGCGGCTAATTTTAATTGGCGATCATGATTCCAGTCAGAACGTGATTAAAGCATTACAAAGTAAGCCATGGCTCGGTCTTGAGGTGATAAAAGTATTTTTAACCGGCTCTCAAAATACATTAGACATTCAAAAAGATCGTCCGCAAGACAGCGAGCAATTACAAACACAAGTCTATCATTTTGGGCGTTCTTCAATAGAAGCCGATATAAAAACACACGGTGCGACCGAAGTCTGGATCAGCTTACCCTTACGGGAAGAGGGGTTGGTTCGAAAAGTTCTGTATGATTTGCGCCATAGCACCGTGAATATTCGCTATTTCCCAAGCTTTGATGATTTGAGGTTGTTGAATCACTCTTCAAAAGTGGTTGCAGGCATGCCTGTTTTTGATCTCAGCTGTTCTCCGTTAGATGGCATCAATCGTGTGATTAAACATTTTGAAGATCGCTTGCTTGGAACGCTGATCTTTCTTTTAGTGTCTCCGTTGATGTTATTTATTGCTGTTGGCGTCAAGCTGTCTTCTCCAGGCCCTGTGTTATTTAAACAATATCGGCAAGGGATTGATGGCCAGCGGATTAATATTTATAAATTTAGGTCCATGCGTCTTCATGCTGAGGATGAGGGGCACGTGACTCAAGCGTCTAAAGGCGATAACCGTATCACCCCATTTGGTCAATTTTTAAGGCGAACCAGTTTAGATGAGCTGCCTCAATTTTTTAATGTGATTCAAGGCAAAATGTCCATTGTTGGCCCTCGTCCGCATGCTTTGGAGCACAACGAATATTATAAGGAAGAAATTGATTATTATTTGAAACGACATAAAGTTAAGCCAGGTATCACAGGATGGGCTCAGATTAACGGCTTTAGAGGTCAGACAGACACGTTAGAAAAAATGCGCAAAAGGATTGAGTACGATTTGTTTTATATTGAAAACTGGTCGCTGCTGTTTGATCTTAAGATTATTGTTCTGACCTGTTTTAAGGGATTCATTCATAAAAATGCTTACTGATGATCCCATTGAAAAACAAAGTGAAAAACACAGTTCTGCGAAAGTGGCTGAAGCCAATTGGCAAAGTTTACGGAGAATCTTTACGGTACCTGAAAAGCCGGGTTCTACGCTTCGGTGTATTGAAGATCAAATTTCGAAAAACTTAGTTGGTTTTTTACAAGATCATATTGTTGCAAAAGAAAAAGGCTTACCCGAGTTAGAAAAAGCGTTTCAAGCTTTTGAAGTACCTGATTGCCCAATCTTTGTCTCCGAGCAAGCGGGCTTCTTGCTGGAGCAGGTTGTGGCAAACTCGGTTCATACCGCTTCACCGCGTTTTGTGGGTCACATGACATCCGCGTTGCCTTATTTCATGGTGTCGTTGTCAAAAATCATGATGGCGTTGAATCAAAACTTAGTAAAGATTGAAACATCGAAAGTGTTTACCCCGCTAGAGCGTCAGGTCTTAGCCATGATGCACCATTTGGTGTTTCAGCAAGACGCCGCTTTTTATCAACAGTACATGCACCACTCAGATGCCTGCTTGGGAATGTTTTGTTCCGGGGGGACGGTGGCTAACCATACGGCGCTATGGGTGGCTCGTAATCAAGCCTTTCCAGCAGAAGGTGATTTTTCTGGGGTTGCACAGTCTGGCTTATACCGTGCGCTGAAACATTTTAAATACGAGGGGGTGGCCATTCTCGTATCTGAGCGTGGGCATTATTCCTTGAGTAAAGCGGCGGATTTGTTGGGCATTGGTCGTGATGATTTCTACGCGGTTCCCGTCGATGAGTGTCATAAGATTGATCTTGACGCGCTCCGTGCTGAAGTGGCACGTTTGCAGGCCTCAAACATTAAAATTCTCGCCATTGTTGGCGTGGCGGGTAGTTCGGAAACTGGCAGTGTAGATCCTTTAGAAGAGTTAGCCGTCGTTGCAAAACAGTGTGGGGCGCACTTCCATGTTGACGCAGCGTGGGGGGGGGCGGCACTGTTCTCGGAACAAGGCCGTCAGTTGTTAAAGGGGATTGAGTTGGCTGACTCTGTGACCATTGATGCTCACAAGCAGATGTATGTACCCATGGGAGCAGGTATGGTGTTTATGAAGGATCCCCATGCGGCTAATGTTATTCGCCATCATGCGCAGTACATTGTGCGCAAAGGCTCAAGAGATCTAGGGCGGTACTCAATGGAGGGGTCGAGGCCTGGCATGGCTATGTTGGTTCAATCCGGTTTGAAGGTTATGGGGCGTGCAGGCTATGCCATGTTGATTGATGAAGGCATTCAAAAAGCAAAGGATTTTGCTCAAATGATACAAAGGCATCCAGATTTTGAGTTGATCACGGAGCCGCAATTAAATTTGCTGACCTACCGTTATGTTCCGCATGCGTTGCAATCTCATTTGGACTATCTAAAAGTAGAATCAAAAGCTTCAGTTAGAGTCTCAGTAAATGAAACGCTGAATAAGGTGACTCGGCGAATTCAAAAAATTCAGCGAGAACGCGGCCAGTCCTTTGTTTCTCGTACTCATATAAAATGTCAGTACAGTAAGGAAGCCATTACGGTATTTAGAGTGGTATTAGCTAATCCTCTCACGACTTTGAATATGTTGAGTGAAATTTTAGAAGAGCAAACAAAAATTGCTCGGGATGAAAGCATTCAAGCGCTTCTATCGGATTGCAATAATAAAGTTTTGTAATACATTTTTGGCCGTCAGTCTACGGCATGAAGATGTTATTAACCCTGGTTTTGCCGCAAGGCTCGGACATTTTGAACAGGGTAGACATTTTTATCACCTGTGTGATGTTCAACATACGTAACCGTGTTCTTGCCATTTTTTTTAGCCGTTCTAAGGCAGTTTTCGCTGTCATTGAGTAACGTGTTGACGCAACCTGCTTCAGGGTAGCAGCTAATTCCGGCAGAGAAGCTTGAATAAAAGCTTTGATTAGGGGCGGCATGGGAGACTTGAGAGAAATTATGGTTGATGTTTTTTAACAGTGAGTAGGCCTTATCAATGGAGGTGTTAGGCAGCGCGATAGCAATTCGGCTGTTATTGAAACGCCCAATCACATCGCTGCACCTCAAGCGATTTTTTAACATCTCAGCCAAAGATATAATGACTTTATCGCCAGCCCAATAGCCAAAGGTTTCATTGATAGTACCAAGATGGTCAAGATCCAATAAAGCCAGACTGATTTGATGATTGTATCGCTGGGCATTCGACAGCAGAGCGTTTAACGATTGTGTAAATCGATCCTCGGTGAGTAAACCTGTGTGATGATCAAAATAAAGCAGGCCACTCAGCCGATTACTTTTATAAATTAGATCACTTAAATGCTTCATTAATATAGTTTCAGAGAGATTGTCCTTTGGAAAGGGTAGGCAGGGATAGCCATTTTCTTGGGCTTGTTGCGCCAAGGGGTCATGAGGGCTGTCGCTTAATATGGCGCAAGTTAAGAAATTAAACGCATCGTGTTGATTCAGCATGGCGGCGATATCAATCCCTGCAACACTCTCCAGCGTTTGAGCAATCAAGACAAGATCGGGTTTAAACTCAATAGCATTGGGTAAACAGTCGAAATATGAAGGGGTTAATAGTACTTCATAACCATAAATCTTGAGTGTGCGCTCGAGTTTTCTAGCTTGAGCGAAATCAGTATGCACGATCATGATCTTATTGCTTTGTTTAAAGCTAGACGCGGAAAGGAAATTAAGATTTTTAACCAGTACTTTTTCAATGAGTGGTTTCATAAGAAAAGCTTTGGCTTTCAGTTTGGCTGCGTAAAGTCGTTGTTGAAAATCGTCATTTTCACTGATGGTAATCACATGCTGCGGTAAAGCAGATAATAATGAAAGCGTGTCTTCATCAAGGACTTCAAAATCATCTAAGTCCAGGAGGATAGCGCTGCTGTAAGCTTTGTACTCTTTAGCAACCGTAATAATTTCCTCTATTGATGAGTAAAACTGGGCATTAAAAGAGGTGTTTTCTGTGTGCTTAATTAAAGAGGATTTGAGATCGGTATCGTCTGATAAAACACATAGGCATCTTTGGGCAATGGTGAAGTCTTTTTGGAGCGTGTTGATCTCTGTATTGGGATTAAGGCGCTCTGAAGACAACTGAATAAGCTGTTTCGTGAGATTGCTCATGTTTTCGGTGATCGGGGCAATGCTATCAAAATGTTGATTGATTAAGTTTTCAGTGAGTAAACAGATTGAATTTGAAATCGTACTTTGCTGTTTGAAACCCAACGTACGACAGGTGCTGGCCATGCTTTTACAGATGTCTTGGATGCGGTAGCAGGGGGCTTTATCATCAGGTTTTTTGGATAGATCAGCAATAAGGTGGTTGATCTCTTCCGCTTTAGCAAGCAGTCGATTATGGAACTGATTTTCGACTCCTATCATTGGGCGTTTCAATGTAGCCATGTCGTTTTGTGTCACTTCTAAAATGGAGGCTTACTTCTCAGTTTATACAAAAATTAATAATAAGGATTATTGAGGTCTTTGATTTGATGAAAGAATTGATAAAGCTTTTAAATATGCAGCGGAAAGTATGCCTACTTTTTAAAAGCGTCAAAAAACTGTGGGGATACCCAATGGCCATGAAGTGGTTGTTTGATATCAAAAAAATGCCGAGGTGGCGGTTCATCGTAACCAGTAAAATGTAATTTCCTGTCATTTTAAGTAACAAATTGAAAAGCATGCCGCAATTTACTAGCGTAAATGATAAGAAATGTATTTTTTATACGGTTCTCTGAAAACAGAGCATGCCCAAAAAACGTTTTTTTGGGAATGACAAATAAACTCGGATGTTAATTATATGCTTTCAAATGGTTTTTTTAATAGAAACACCAGCCGCCAAGCATTACTCAGATCGTGGGTACCTTTGATTGTATTGGCCATGCCGTTGAAGCTGTTTGCTGGCCAGCTAATTTCGGCACCTTCTGGCGCGATGCCGCTTGGTCAATTACCGATTGCGGATCAAGTTGGGGCTATTTCTGGAAATCCTGCTGCCTGTCATCAGGTGCTAAGCAAATCGGATCGATTTAGAATGTCTTATTGGGGATCAACCGGGCTCTATGCTGAGCTTGGAGACCTCAAAAACTTTGAAGACGAAGTGGATGCGTTAGTGGATATATTAGATGACACCACAAGGGTTGACGCAAACGAGGCTGATGATGTCCGAAACAGATTCAATGCACTCTTGGTAGAGTTAGGCGAATCTGGGTACATGAAAACGAATATTGATGTGGGGTTGCCTCTCCTGCCCATGGCTTTTCACCATGAGGTGCTTAAGGGCAATCTTTGTCTTAATGCAGGTGTCAGAGCTCAGTTTAAAGGCAGTGTTCTAGATGATGAGCTCACCGTCAGCGTGCCAGATAATAACTTTACTGTGGAGTTTGATTCAAATTCGTCGTTATTCTTAAAAAGTGCTGTTTTAAAGGAGTTTGGCCTAAGTTATAGCCGAAAAATATTTCACAGCGACCATATAAAGTTTCCTGGAGAAATGATTTTTGGAACGCGTTTAAATTTTTATTCGATGGAATTATCTCGCCAGGTTATTTTATTTGAAAGTTTTGACAATGATGATGTTGGCGATGTGATCTCAGATGAGTACGACCAAAACCAAGTGACGTCATCGAGTATTGGATTGGATGTAGGCGCTTTATGGCGAGCCGACAAATACCAACTTGGTCTCACCATTGCAAATATTAATGAGCCGGATTTTGATTTTGGAGATCTTGGAATCAATTGCAATACATTAACCACCAACGCACAACAACTTAACTGTGCAGCAGCCCAATCCTTTGTGGCTTCTGGAGATATTACGCAACAAGACACCCACACCATGGAATCCTTGATGATCATGGATGCGGCTTACTACATAAAGCCTAATTGGGTGCTGGGTGTTTCCTATGATTTGGCGGATTACACAGATCCTGCAGGAGATGACTTGCAATACTTTAATATAGGCACCCGCTATTACCCGAGCAGCCGTTGGATCCCGGCATGGCGACTGGGGTATCGATCCAATCAAGTCGGGCAAGAGCTCTCCAGTGTCCAAATGGGTACGACGTTATTCGGTGTGTTTAATTTTGATGTGCTGTATGGGTTAGATGATACTGAAGTGGATGATGACAGCATCCCGAGAAACTTAGGGGTATCTTTTGGCTTTCAACAAATGCTTTGATAGGGCCGTACTTTATAGGCATGTAAATAAGCGCAACACCCTGTTGTCACTCCGTATCTTATTGATTGATCAATGTATCTGTTTTCGCTCTCAGGGGCTAAAAGGGTGCGTTGTTTTATAGATCGTTACATAAATCGACTGTCCACCAACTTTCTACGTATAAAAGTTTACTTGCTTAGCTAAGTGGGTCTGGTAGTTTATTTATTGCTCAATTCGAGTTGAATGAGCTCAATATGAATAAACTATTGTTGACCAATAAGGGGTGTATAGTGACCATTGAATTAAACTCAGCTGAGGAAAATACCTCGGTTGCTGGTGCTGCTGCAGAAAAGAAAGTAGATGCCAGAACGCGTATATTGAAAACCGCACTGTCGGAGTTTGCGACCAAAGGTTTTGATGGCGTATCAACAACTGAAATAGCGAAGATTGCAGGGGTGACGCAACCTCTGATTCATTATCATTTCAAAAGCAAGTTAGCGTTGTGGCAAGCCACGGTAGAAGAGATTTTTCTGGTACTCAAAACCGAGTTCAGTCAACTCATCACTGAGCTGAGTGGTCACAGTAAGCAGGGGCGATTGGTCGAAGTGATTCGTGGTTTTGTGACCTTTGCCAGCAAGCATCCTGAGTTTGGTCAATTCCTGCTGCGTGAGGGTACTCAAAAAACCGAACGCCTAGAGTGGATGATCGACACTTGGGCACGCCCGACCTTGGGTTTGTTGGTGGAAGACTATCGCCAAGGCGTTGCTGAAGGCTGGCTGAAAGACTTGCCGTTTCCTCAGATTGTTTCCATCGTAATGGCAGCTTGCATGCAGTTTTATGCGTTAGCGCCGATGATTGAAAGCATGTACGGTGTGAATTCTCAAGACCCTGAGCAAGTTGAACTGCATACCGCGGCGGTTATGGAGATGATCAGCCAAGCGATGTTGGTGGGTGAAGGGGTAGCCGCCTAACGTTTGCAAGCCTAACGTTTTAAAGAGGGACTAAAGATAAGGATATCTTTAGTCCCTTTTTTGTGGTGATTAATGTCCACCTTGTCAGATTAACTTCATTTAAAAATAGCAGTACTTTATTGAGGTCTGCCTTATTTGAGGGCTTTCTTAACTAAAAATGATATCACTTTAATTATATTTGTTTTTTTTAAGTCTCTTCTTCTGTTTTATTTACCACGAATTTCTGATTAAGAGTTATACTTTTTTAGGAGTGCTTATCTTCGATAGGCTACTGGTTTCTAATACAGGGACGTAGAATCAAGACCATGAAATTGTGCCACTGGATGTAGATATATGAAGAAAATAACCCCCCGAGTGATGCTGGTTGATGATGATAAAGTCATGCTGATTGCAATGGAAGAAGCATTAAAAGAATCGGGTTATGAAACCAGTACCTATGAAAGCGCTGAATCGGCTTTAGAGGTGATCGAGCAGTCTTTGGCAGCGAATGGAGACCAGCCACCTTGCGATTTGTTGGTTTCAGACATCAACATGCCCGGCATTTCAGGGCTGGAGTTTTGCCAAAAAATTTCTCAAAAAGCGGAATTTAAATACGTGCCCGTGATGTTGGTTTCGGGTCAAACCGATGAGCAAACCATTGTTGAGGGTTATAAATCGGGATGTTTTGATTTTATTCCAAAGCCTTTATTACTCGATAAATTTCTAGCGAAATGTGACAATGCGACCAAACAAATGCAAAAGCTGTTCATATCAGATCAGCGGGCTTCTAAAGCCAAAGCCATTGCTTGTGAAGCCATGGAAGCGGGTAATAGGCTGACGAGTATTATCGAGTTTTCAGAAAGTGGCAAGACGCTGGATTCGTTTGAAAAACTAGCCAAAAAAGTCTTCAAAACATTAGAACGTTACGGTTATCAATCGAGTATTTTATTTGAGTGCTCTCATGGAGAACCGCAGTTTTTTTCTAATAATGGTTATGAAAATCCGCTTGAAAAAGAGTTGTTAATACAATTAAGAAAATCCGATAACGTTTTTGAAAGTACGCATTATTATGAATTTAATGGCCGGCTGTTTTCGTCATTTGATAAATCGATTTTGTTAATCCGTAATGCTACGCAGTTTAGTGAAGAAGGGCTTAAAGATTACATTGGAGCGCTGATGAACTGCGTTGATACTCGCGCCAAAATCATTGAGCATGAAGAAACTCGCCTGGAAGAGAGGCAAGTTGAAAAATTGCATGTGATTGAAAAATTTGAAGAATCCATTGTTGAATTGAAAGGTATTTTTCAATCGCAAATGCACAGTTTAAACAGCATCATAGAGTTAATGGTGTCAGAGCTTCATGTGCGATTTTCATCGCTGGACATTGGTGAGCGCAATGAGCAAATGATTCAAGAAATGGTTTCCAGCTCTTTGATTAAATTAGAAGACCGGATCAATCAGGGATCGGAAATTTTTGATGTCAGTGTTGAAGAGCTGTTGATTGATTTGCATGAGGTTATTCTGGAAGACGACGAGTACCAGACGAAGGCCAGTTGATTATCCTAAAAAAGCCATAGTTCAACACGCCACTAAGTTTTCACCATCGCAAAACATCCAAAAGCCCAATAAAAAAAGATAAGCACCGCTGTAAGAGTGTTGATACATATAATCAAAATAATGATTTCTGTGCTCAAATTGCAGCATGCCTTCGTTTTCAGAAGATAACAGCTCTAAGTAGCGAGAGACAGCCTGCACATTGCCGTATTCAAGTTTTAAGTTGTCTGTTGGGATGTAAAGTGAGGAAAGGTTGGTCGCCAGAACGTGCTTGTTTGGTGCCTGTAAACCGATTAAATACTGCTTCATAAGGGGGACCTTTTAATTTGTCGACTTGTTCTAATCGTACTGAATTAAAAGGATTTTGTATTGAATAGATTTGTCAGTTTGCTGTTCTACGTTGTGAAAAATAAAAAGGTATTGTGAGGGTTATGACGCTATCAGGTTACAGTTTGTAGCCAAATCCGATATCGAGTCTTTTAGTTTATCTAATTCCTGCAAAATTGATTCGATACCCGTGAAGGTGCCTTCTAACTCATTACCGACCGCCATAAATGTACCGTGGAGGCCACTGATGCTGCCCGCTGCCTGGCCCATGCTTGAGAGTAGTGTCTGAGTCTCAGAATATTGCTCGTTAACGTGGCTTAAGTAAGAATGAATATTGGTTTGGATGCCGACAATTTTAGTGGTGATGTCATCGAGGTCTTCATTGGCGGCGGTGCTGGATGCCTTGAGGTTTTCAGAAATGGAGCGGATGCTGTTGGTTGCGCTGTCGGTCTGTTCGGCTAATTTTTTCACTTCTCCTGCAACCACGGCAAATCCGCGACCACTTTCGCCGGCACGAGCCGCTTCGATGGATGCATTCAGCGCTAATAATTGGGTCATGCTGGCAATGTCCGTGATATCACCTGAGACTTTAAAAATTTCATCAACACCATTGTTGAGTGCTTCGACTCGATTTCGTGACGTCATGGCTTTTGACATGGTATCCGAAATGGAGTTACGCAAAGTATCCGCTTCCTGATGCATTTTTTGGATGCCTTTACCGACTTTATCAATGGACATATAGATGGTTTCAAAGGTTTTAATCACGTAACTGGTTGACTGATCGACGCCTTCTATGGCTGATTTAGCCGGCGTAAAATCAAATGTATTTTCTTCTTCAACGTGTTTGATTGAGTTTGAAATGCCTAAAACGGTTTGCAGCTCGTCATTCAGTACGGCTTTTTCTTGATTTTGCTTTGAGACGAGTTCATTGGTAATGTGATTTAAGGCTGTACTTACAACATCCGAGACAACTTTATTAACATAACGCGATGTATCCAGCGTTTGTTGCGTTGCCATGGTTTTAACGTCGTCTTGTTTAAGACGTTTAAGGGGTGTAAGGCAGTTTTTTTGCAGCCAGAAAAATAAGCCCATACTGATCAAAGTTGAGAAGATCAAGCCGGCGCCTAAGAAAAAAAATGTGTTTTTTAGTGCATACACCGAGAAAATGAGTTGGGAGAGAATGATCAAGTTGAAGCCCAAAAACACAAGGGACTCCGCAGTATTTTCACGCTTAAGATTTGATATTATAAGCGTTTTAATTGACGCTAATGGCAGTTTAGTCATGTTAAATCCATATACACACTTAGGGTCTTCATGACCAAATAACGCAGCCCTCCTGGCAATTTATTTTATTGGAGTCGGCGCACATGCCTGAGAGAGAGTAAAAGCTTGTACGCCGAATTTCCTTGGTTTAAAGCAGTGGTTTAAGCTGCTTTTTTAACGAAAAGGTACTGGTGTTTATCGTTTTTCAACAAACGCAGTTTGACAGGCGTTGGTTGCATTTTAAGGGTAAACGTATAATCAACAGACTCATCGAGTTGTGCGTTGCCATCATATTTCTGAGAGACCATGAAGTTATTGGTGCATGGTGCGACTTCAGAAAAGAAATGCTTACCTTTTACATTGCCTTTTGACATACCGGTAAACTTTGATTGAGAGGCATTATATTCAATCACTTTTCCGGAATGATCCATTTTTACAATACCAAAAGACTCACCATCCAATTGAGCTTCATTGGCGGCTTCGAGTTGAGAAAGGATATTGCTGTCATCAAAGTTCATAAGGTTCTTCTCCACAAGTGTTGTTAAAACGAAACATGGTCAGCGAGTGCTAACTGCTGGGTCGTTAATTTATGACTCCAGCAATTTAAGGTTAGTATGATAATTGCTCAGTATTATATTAATTCCTTTTTAAGGCGATGGGCCTAAGTACAAATACGTATATAACCAAAATGGCACTAAGCTTGGTTTTATCCATTCGGTTGTAATAAAAAAGGGATGGTGAAAGAGCAAGTAACTTGGATTGAGTCTACACTTTGTATGCATGATTTATGTAAAGTGGATTGCTTGAAAATTTATCAAAGTTCTTAAACATTTAAGCTTTTAACCAACGAAAGCTTTAAACAAGGGGAGTTCTATGAGTGATGAAACCGAAGCGGCTTTAGAAAAATTAACCGAGTTTTTGTATATCGTCCCTGTGGCCCTGTTGGAATTTGATAATAAAGGTCAAATTTTTATGGCCAATCCTGGGGTGACCAAGATTTTCAACCCCTTCACAACGACTGGGATGGTGACCAATATCTTTGAGCT
>CAZECE010000102.1:0-4016 GCA_964510525.1 uncultured Pseudomonadales bacterium
AATTGATTAGCGGAATATTAATAGTGAAAGACATTGTATTAGATCAACATGCAGTAATAGCTGACGACTCTGATGTCCGTCTTGAAGTCCTAGACCCCTTTCAAAACTTCATCGTCCAAGCTCCCGCAGGTTCAGGGAAAACAGAGTTGCTGACGCAACGCATTTTACGTTTATTAGCCGAAGCCGTTGAAACACCTGAGCAGGTGTTGGCCATTACCTTTACGCAAAAAGCCGCGCTTGAAATGTCGGAGCGAGTGGTGAAGGCGTTAAACGCGGCACAAAACTTACCGGAGCCAGAACGAGAGCCGGCGCGTAACAATTGGTTGTTGGCCAGAGCGGTATTAAAAAAAGATGCGGTTCTTAACTGGGGGTTATTAGCCAATCCAAAGCAGCTTAATATCAGAACCATCGACGCGTTTTGTGCGGATTTGGTTCGCCAATCCCCCGGCCATTTATCCGAAATAAGAGAGTTTCACGATCAGCCTGCGGTGCTCTACCGGAAAGCGGCTTTACAGACGTTGGAGCGGTTGTCCCGCGAACCTGATCATCGTCCAGCCGTTGAAGGGTTATTAACGCATTTCGATTATCGACTCGAGCAACTGGTGCGGATGCTTTCCAGTTTGTTGGCCAGTCGCGATCAATGGATGCCGTTGTGGTTGCCGTATTGGGGGCAGCCCGATGCCTTGAAAGGCTTGTTAGAACAATCGTTACAAGATTGGATTCAAGTGGGTTTGCGTCAAGCGTTGAAAGGCTATGATCTGGTTCGGTCTTTGTATCCAGAGGTGCACGCCTTATCGGATTTATTGACCTTTGCCCGCCAGCAGTTGCAGCAAGTAGGGCTAGCCAATCTTAAGGGCGATGGTGCCATTATTGCGGGTTGGCAAGAGAAAAGCATGGCGGGTTGTCAGGAGAGTGGATGCCAAGCTTGGTCTGAACACCCTGAGCAATTGGCTCAATGGCAGGCATTGGCGTGTTTGTTGTTGACCAGTACTGGGGAGTGGCGAAAACCCAGAGGGGTTAATAAAAACATCGGCTTTCCAACGCCACCTAAAACCGCGTCAGCAGATGAAAAACAGCGTCTCAAAGAGCACAAAAAACGCTTTCAAGATATTCTAACCCTGTTTTCCGAATCTGAATCTCAATGTAAGTCCGATTCAAAACCCGAGTCGTTGTTTGAAGCTTGGCGTCATGCCTTGGTATCGGTCCGTCAGTTGCCGAAACCCGAATTAGATGAAGTCGAATGGCAAGAATTGTATCAACTGATAACGTTGCTGCCGCAGGCCGTAGCCGAGCTGGACATATTAATGGCGGAGACCAACAGCACTGATTTTGTGGCGATGGGGTTGGCGGCTTTAAACGCCCTTCGTGAATCGGAAACCTCTGGTTTGGCTTATCAATTGGATAAAAAAATTCGCCATGTACTGGTGGATGAGTTTCAAGATACCTCAGTGACGCAATTTGAGTTGTTGCGTTTGCTGACGCAGTTCTGGCCGGGCAGTGAAGTGCCGAGATCCTTGTTTTTGGTCGGCGATCCGATGCAATCGATTTATCGGTTTCGCCAAGCGGATGTCGGGTTATTCTTAACAGCTAAGGACAGTGGTATCGGTGAGATTCAGCTGAACTATCGTCGTTTGACGCGCAACTTCCGTGCGGATGCTCGCTTAGTGCATTGGGTCAATCAACACTTTTCGACCTTGTTTCCGGCGGACGATGTGTGGTGGCAGGGGGCGATTTCTTTCGCTCAAGCTCAGGCCGGTCGGCCTGCGCGTGTTGCTGACTCTGAAAACAGCGACCCTCAAGAGGATAGCGCTGTGCAGTGGGCGTTGAGTACTTCAGAAGATCAGCATCTTGAAGATTTGTTAGCGACCATTCAGGCGGATGATCAGCGGTTTCCAGAACAAACAAAAGCCGTTTTGGTACGCAACCGTCGTCATGCGCAACAGGTGTTGCGGGTGTTAAAACAACATTCGTTGCCTGTGCATGCCATCGAGATTGAGCGGTTGGTGGATTTGCCAATGACTCAAGATTTGTTGGCATTGTCTGAAGCCATTCTCTATCCGCATTTGGATTTGGCGTGGGCGGGGGTGTTACGAGCGCCCTGGGTAGGGATTGCGTTAATGGATCTGCAAAAGTTGTGTGACCAAAAAACGTCATTGATACGTACTGTATCCAACTGTGTGAATTCGGGTTTTGTTAATTCAGATAGTGTGAATTTAGATTGTGTAAATAAAACTGAGCCTGTCACAGCAGTTGATTTGTCAGAAGATGCTATAAACCGATTAACAATCATTTGGCCGGTGCTTTCAAAAGCGCTTTTCAAAGATCGAAACATGCCAATCGAAGAGCGGGTTCATATGGCCTGGCAAGCGTTTAATGGTGCGGCTTTTTATCCGGAAGAAAAACAGTGCGACAGTGCACTCTTTTTCCAATTGTTGGGTAAGTTGCGCCAGCAAAATTTACTTCAAGATCCCAGTATGTTGAGAACGCGAGTTTCGGAATTGTTTGCCAGCCAAATCACCGAAGATCCTCAAGAGTCCGCCAGGCAACCGATTCAGATTATGACGATTCATAAGTCCAAAGGGTTGGAGTTTGATCGTGTTTATTTGCCTTTCTTGGACAAACGACCACGTGCGGAAGATGCGCCGTTATTACGTTGGGCGCAATTTTATTTTCCTCACAATGAGCCGGATGGCGGCGAAGATCGAGAGGGGTGGTTGCTGGCGATGCTGCCAAAAGTAACCGCTGAATTACCCAATAAAGCCGAGGGTAATCGGCTATACAGCACGATTCAAACGTTAGAAAAGCTGAAAAGTCAGTACGAAGTGATGCGTTTATTTTATGTGGCCGTGACGCGAGCCAAGTGTGCGCTCCATTTGTTTGGTTGTTTACAGCCATTACCCGATGAATCAGCGGGGGCGGAAGTGTCGACTCAAGAGGGTTCGGGCCAAGATGTGTCGGTAGCATCGGTTGCAGAAGTCGTGGAAGAAGTAGAAGACGTGAAGGCTGTACCTCGATATCGGATGCCACCTCAGCAGAGTCTGTTGGGTTTGTTTTTTAACAGCTTAGACGACCAGAGCAAAATGGCGTACTGGGAAAGCGTGAAGGCCTCTTCAGGGCATGCAGTAGAAGATAATGAGGAGTCATCGTTTTCGGTGCGTCCTTGGTATCGAGCGCAGACGTTATCAGTAAAAGACGAGCCATCACGAGACGTCAGCAATGCGCCTTATAATCAAGCATCGAATGTCATTAAGGACGTTCAAGTGGCGGATCGGTTTGCCTCGACCCTGGGAACTCTGTGGCATGAGTTGTTAAGTCATGCCGCGACGGAAACACAATTACGTACTTTTTTCGAGAATCCGCACTATGGTGATATTCTCTCGACCTGGTTACAACCGCACGCGTTACGTGTTGAGCAACAAGAAAAAATCATCACGCTCATCGGTCAGGGTATTGAGGTAATGTTATCGAATGACATAGGCCGTTGGCTGCTGCAAGGGGCTGGTGATGCCGTTAATGAACGCACAGCGCAGCAAGAGGAGTGCGCTATTTTGGGCGGGGAGAGTGGTCAGCAATGGTTGCGGGTGGATAAAACCTTTATCGAGGCGGGGGTGCGTTGGATTGTCGATTATAAGATGGTCTTAGCCCCTAAGCCGCTGCCTGAGGTAAAAGCGCAGTATGAACATCAGTTGGCGGGTTATGCCAAAGCCTATGAGCCTCAAGGGTTGCCGATCAAGCTGGGATTGTATTTGCCGTTGACGGGGGAGTGGGTGTCTTGGTAGCCCGCTTCCAAGCTCAATTCGAATAAGCTTCATGCAATAGAATTGAGCTTACCTTGCTGTATTTTTATATTATTTACAATGTCGGTTTTTTTTAGATCGCAGATTCAACTCTGAAGTGCATAACAATTTAAGCAGCTAATGCCGCCATATGTTGATCCATTACAGCAGCTGGAGATTTAAAATCAAGGCTTTTCCTAGGACGGTTATTCAAGCATGCCACCGTGCACTCAACTTCGT
>CAZECE010000103.1:0-2636 GCA_964510525.1 uncultured Pseudomonadales bacterium
AGCCCGTTCGCACCCAGGCTAATGTTGATGTCATAGGCAGGGGATAGCCTCCAGCCTGAGTTGTCATTTGCCAAAAGGAAACCATGATTGCGCAGGTGGTCATCGCTATTTCGTACCAGCATGTTGAAAACGATTCGGCGCCAGAGCTGTTCAAGATCGTTTTTTGTATTGCTCCCTTGCTCGGTTAGGAACTGCACAAGCTCCAAGTAACTGGCGCCAGCATCACCATCGTAGTAGCCGAGTTGCGTCATGGCTGAGGCAAAGTGGATGCGCTGGTCTTTGATGCGATCAAAGCGTTTTGTCAGGAAGGTGTGGTGTTCTCTATTAAAACGCTGGATTCGACAAGGCGCCATCTCAATACCTGCGTCTACGGCCATGCAATAAACTAAGTACTCCCATGCGCCTATATCGTGATCGTCGTAGCGACTTGGAAACTTGGCTAGCCACAAATCATCACCATCTGTGACGCAGGCTTTTGGTCTGGCTCCGCCCAGTGATGAACCTGGTGAGATCAACATAAACAGCCATTTCAGGGTGTTTGGGTCATCTAAGTCTGGTTGTTCCTCTATCTGGCTGACCGCGTATTCTAGCTCACGAAGACTTGAAGCCGGCGGAGCAGCCAGTTGTTGATTATTATCAAGGAACGGTCCGTCTTCTGTTAATTTAAAACGTAGACCGCCCATGCGATAAGTGTCATGAACACCCAATAGATAGTCAGATTCGTTGAGCTTGTTGACACGCCGTCTTTCTTGTCTTGCCAGAGCCGCCTCGCGACGCTGCATCAATAAGCGTCCCCAACGATCAGGGCATGAGTCGAGAAAAACTCTAAAGTTTCGTGCATCGTTATTAAATTGATCACCAGAGAAAAGGTGGAGTTGTGGGTCAATTTGGATGGCGTAAGGTGAATCAAGCCATTCACTTGTGTAGGCAAAGCGATAGACTTCTGCTCCCCGCACAAGGTCAACTTCAAGATTGCCCATCAGTACGGGCTCTTGCTGGTCGCCCCAGTTTGCGTAGACCCAAATTGAGCGACTCATGACGGGAGACCTTTATCGTTACTGTGTCGTTTGCGGTTGGACTTAAGCAGTTCGATATCCTGTAGCTTTCGTCCAAATTCATCGTCTAACGCTACCTTGGCGATATCACCGCTCAAGCCTAGGGACGAAAGTACCATTACATAATGTCCAATCGAAACACTTGCTTCTCCCCGCATAATATTGCGAAGTGTAGGCATGGACAGACCAGTGCGGTCAGAAAGCTTAGTTTGGGTGATTTTTCGGCGCTTCATGGCCAAAGTGATATTCTCCCCAAGCTGCTTGAGCGCTTCTTGGTCTTTGGGAAATACGACTGCAGAACGATTACTCATAAAACAAAAAATTCAAAAATTAGTGTTTTTGGAAATTATAGTTTCATTTCATGGCTCTGTCATGGTTTTTCTATTTTGGTAGGGTGGATAGTAGACAATCACTTAAATCATGCAAGGCTGATTATAGGAAGCTCAGTTCTAAATCAGGGCGCACTGTGTCCTCAAACGCCAGCGCCAGTACGAATCAGCCAATGATTAACAGCTCTGCCAAAGAGCTACCAAAACAACGTTGTGCCATCTACACGCGAAGCTACACGGAGGTGAGCAAGGTGGGCAGCAATAATGCTTTCCATACCGTGAATGCGCAGTTTACGGCGTGCGCTGAGTAAATCGGTAGTCAAGTTGGTAGAGGTTGGCGGCTGGTGGACGCTCTTTATGAAGACAGAGGGTATTCCGGCAGTCACCTGCAGCTCTTTAACCATCTTAAACGCTTACATTGGTCCGGTGCAAAAGCACGTTGTTGATGCTTACGAGCAGCCAGTGTCAGAACTAATCACTGAAAGAGACTTGATTGATAAAAAGGTGTAATTTAGTTCGTACTAATAACAGATAGAAACGTTTTTGGAAGCTTATTCTATGGAATTTGATACCTGGGTTGCTTTTGTCGTCGCCTCATTAGTGCTTACTTTAACCCCTGGACCGAGCATACTACTTGGTATGAGCCACTCAATTGCTTATGGATTTAATAAGACAATCTTCACTGCTCTTGGGGACATTACGGCTAATTTTCTTCAAATGGTCTTAGTTTCATTGGGATTGGGTCTGATTATCGCGGCTTCAGATGTGGCGTTTTCTTTCATTAAATGGTTTGGCATCATTTTTTTAATATGGATGGGGGTTAAAGCGATATTCAGTAAGTCTTCGGGTATCGTAAAAACGAGTGATTTAAAAGAAACTTGTTCGAGGAGAAAGCTCTTCTTCAGTGGATTTTTAGTTGCGGCAAGTAACCCAAAAGCATTGGTTTTTTTACAGCTTTCTTCCCTCAGTTCATTAACCCTGAATTACCGTATATTCAGCAGATGTTGATTTTATGCCCGACGATGTCGCTGTTAGATTTTTGCTGCGTCATGTTGTATTCAGGGCTGGCTGAGAAATGCGTAACATTCTTTAAGGCAAATGTTCGGGTTGTAAATAGAGCGAGTGGAGTAGTCTTGTTGGCTGCTGCCGCTTTTATGGCTAAAAGTTAAGAGGCTCGGATTGTTGATCTAAAATCAATAACTTGGTGGAGGCGGCGTCTATCTAATTCAGCCTTCAACCATTTGATTTATAT
>CAZECE010000104.1:0-15388 GCA_964510525.1 uncultured Pseudomonadales bacterium
ATCACCAATCCGACCTTGATGGCGGTGCCCTTATTTGTCTTTATGGGCGTCATGCTTGAAAAAGCGCGCATTGCTGAAGATTTGCTGTCCGCTTTGGTCGGTCGCTCGAAACAAACGGGCCTTGCGATCATCCTCATTGGCAGTTTATTGGCTGCGAGCACCGGCATTGTCGGTGCCACGGTCGTTACCTTAGGCTTGATTGGCTTACCAGCACTGTTGAAACGCGGTTACCCAACAGCGCTGGCCGCAGGCACGGTTTGCGCCACCGGCACACTGGGTCAAATCATCCCACCTTCCATCGCCCTGGTGTTGCTGGCTGATGTCTTGTCCAACGCTTATCAACAGGCCCAGCTGGACCAAGGCCTGTTTTCATTACAAACCCTCTCCGTCGGTGACCTTTTCGTTGGCGCCATCGGTCCAGGGATCTTATTAGTGTTGTTATATTGCATTTATGTTTTCTTTTCGAGCAAGTTCACCGTAAATTTGCCAATGGCACCTAGCTCAGCCACCGATCAGCCACTCAACCGCCCAACCTCTTGGTCCGCTATTTGGCCGCCCCTGTCTTTAATTGTACTTGTGCTGGGCTCGATCTTGGCCGGCTTGGCAACGCCAACCGAAGCGGCTGGTCTGGGCGCTTTCGGAGCAACCGTCATTGCTTTAATTAAAGGACGCGTTAATCGCACTCTGCTGGTCAGCACCTGCCAGGATACGGCCACCACCACCAGCATGATCTTTATGATCTTGATTGGGGCTTCCATATTTTCGTTGGTGTTTCGTGGTTTTGGCGGCGATGACACCTTGTTTCACCTCTTACAACAACTACCAGGTGGCGTAATCAGTGCCACAGCGATCGTGATGCTGCTGATCTTCTTACTGGGCTTTATCCTCGACTTTATTGAAATCACCTTCATCGTGGTGCCCATTGTTGGGCCGATATTATTAATGATGGGCCTAGACCCGGTGTGGCTCGGCGTGATGATCGCCATCAACTTACAAACGTCGTTTTTAACCCCGCCGTTTGGTTTTGCGTTGTTTTATCTGCGCGGCGTCATGCCAGACGAAATTACCACGCAGGCACTCTATAAAGGGGTAGCTCCCTTTATCGTGTTACAAATTTTAGTCATGATCATTTTGTGTTTTTGGCCCGCTTTAGCGACCTGGCTGCCCAGCCAAATATATGGTTAATTTACTCTGATGGTTTATTTAATCTTATAGTTAACAAGCCGAACAAATGTATCACATACCAGAAACACACAAGGCTGTTGGAGCCTGCTAAACTGACATATGTTTAAGCATGTGTTTAAACACGCTTTATTTGAATCGCACTGCAAGGTTGCTCCTATATGGCTCGTCTGAATAATGCTGCTCCCCACTTAACCTTACACAACCTGTTGGTTTACTGTGTGTTCAGTTTGTTCTACGCGTTCTGTTTGATCGTTTTGATAGCGACCTCAACATCTTACGCTCAAAGTAGCAATCAAAGCACTGGCCAAACCTCTGATCAAACTGAAGAGCCGCCTGAACAATTGATTTATAAATCCGTCAAGCCAGATGGCACCGTGGAATTCTCGGACAGACCTGAAACTCAAGACGCTGAAGCCATCGAGATAAAACCCAGCCCCAATTACAAAGTAGCCCCCAGAAAACGCTTTTCTTATACCCCTGCAAAGCAAAAATTGGATGAAAAGCGTCTTTATAAAGCGTTGAACATCACGCAACCCGCTAATGACAGCCAATTTCGCAACCCCACCGCACCAATATCGCTGTCGGTTGCCGTCACACCCCGTCTACAATATGGCCATAAAATTAAAATCACCGGTGCTGGCAGTAACCTAGCCCCGAGTTCGTCCACCTCATTTTCACTCCCCCCACCTCACCGTGGCAGCCATACCTTAACGGCACAAATTATCAACGCCAAAGGCAAGGTCTTAATGACCAGCCCCAGCGTGACCATTCATGTGCAAAAGAACAGCGTTTTGAATCGCCCTAAATAACCCCAGCTCACCAAACAAATGCCCAATAGCGCTGCCATTGCACCAAAACAGTGCGATCATTCGGTTTTATTGTTAAAATCTTGTTTCTTTTTTTAAGCTTTTTTAGGCGCAATATTTGCTAATAAAACATCAGCCAGTCCATCAAACAAACAATCCACCCAACAAACAATCCATCAATCCTTCCAACCATCAAACGAAAGGTTGCTAACAGACTTATGTCGACAGACACACTGACAGACACAATAGAGAGGGCCATTACCCCAAGCCGACCCGCAACAGACCATCCCGCCGCATTTTACATTGGCATCCTTGAAAGCCTCTCGACCGCAACCTTACTGCTGAATGAACATCTCGACATTCTCTACCTTAACCCAGCAGCCAAAAACCTCTTTGTTGCCAGCGATTACCGCATCAACAAACAAAACATTGCGCCGCTGTTTGCCCACGATCCTCAAGCACTCGAAGACTTAAAAAATGGCTTGCACAGTGGTCACCCTTACACTCGTCGTGCATTTCAGCTGAAATTACCCAAGAAACACCAAATCACCATCGATTACACGGTAACACCGATCTTTTTTCATGCCGATGGCCCATCCTTGTTATTGGAAATTGTCCAACTGGATACGTTATTGCGCATGAGCCGCGAGGAATCCCTGCTGAGTACACACACCGTGACCCGAACACTGATCCGAGGTGTCGCTCATGAAGTTAAAAATCCATTGGGGGGCATTCGCGGCGCGGCGCAACTGTTAGAGCGCGAACTTAAACATGTCAGCCCAGATCCAGACCATCAAGAAACAGCAACGGACTGCCTAACGGTGATCATTAATGAGACCGACCGCCTTCGCAACCTCGTCGATCGCATGCTTGGGCCGACCAAGCGGCCTCAGATCACTCAATGCAACATTCATCGCATACTGGAACACGTCATTCAAATTGTCAGCGCTGAAAACAAAATCACGCTCTCGATTAAGCGCGATTACGATGTCAGCCTACCCGATTTTTCTGGCGACCGAGACCAACTGATCCAAGCGTTTTTAAACATCATGGGCAATGCGGTACAAGCACTTGAAGAATGCCCGCCCGACGAACCGGCCTGCATTACGCTTACTTCTCGCATCCTGAGACAACTGACCATTAACGGCAAGCGCCACAAACTCGCGATCTGTGTGCGCATACACGATAACGGGCCGGGCATTCCTGAGCGTTTGTTGGAGGCGATCTTTTTACCCATGGTCAGTGGCCGTGCTCAAGGCACCGGGCTTGGGCTTTCCATGGCGCAAGAAATCATGAATCAGCATCATGGTTTGATCGAGTGCGAGAGCCAACCAGGCAACACTGAGTTTTTTATTTTTATTCCCATTTAATACATCTTTTAATACCTATCTTTTTCAAGGAGTGTTTATGCAAGCGCTGAGCTCGAACTTAAAACCCATCAACGTGCCAATCGCCTGGATCATCGATGACGACCAGTCGATCCGCTGGGTCTTGGAAAAAGCCCTCGCTCAGGCTCACATCAAGACCCAAAGCTTTGAAACCGGGGATCAAGCCTTGATGGCACTCAAGAACAATAATAACCAACAGCCCAGCGCCATCATCACCGACATTCGAATGCCGGGAATTAATGGCTTGGCGATGGCCAAACAAATCAAAACCCTCTTTCCAAACCTTCCCATCATTGTGATGACAGCCCACTCGGACTTAGACAGTGCCGTCGCTTCTTTTGAAACCGGTGCCTTTGAGTATCTACCAAAACCTTTTGATATTGATGAAGCCGTTAGCTTAGCCAAGCGAGCCTTGGCCAGCCAAAACAATGCGCGTTCAACCCATACAACCACTCCCCCCATCTCTCAAGACATCATTGGTGAGGCCCCTGCCATGCAAGAAGTCTTTAGGGCTATTGGTCGATTATCGAAATCCAACATGACGGTGTTAATCAACGGCGAGTCAGGGACCGGCAAAGAATTAGTGGCCGAAGCACTGCATAAGCACAGCCCACGCAGTGAGGCGCCTTTTATTGCACTCAATATGGCCGCTATTCCCAAAGATTTGATCGAATCTGAACTTTTTGGCCATGAGAAAGGCGCTTTTACTGGGGCTGCGCAACATCGTCAAGGTCGCTTTGAACAAGCCAACGGCGGTACTTTGTTTTTAGATGAAATTGGCGACATGCCGCTGGATACCCAAACCCGCTTACTTCGCGTATTGGCAGAAAAAGAATTTTTCCGTGTTGGCGGGCATACCCCCATTCAATCGGATGTGCGCATCATCGCTGCCACCCATCAAAACTTAGAGCTGTTGGTCAAAACCGGCTTGTTTCGGGAAGACTTGTTTCACCGCTTGAATGTGATTCGCATTCAGATTCCGGCGTTAAATCAGCGTCGCGAAGACATCCCGAAACTGGCCAGGCACTTTTTAAACCTGGCTGCCAACGAGCTGGCGGTGGAGCCCAAACAGCTGTCATCGGAAGCCGAACAGTATCTCACCCAAGTTCATTGGCCGGGTAATGTACGGCAATTAGAAAATCTGTGCCGTTGGCTGACCGTGATGGTGACCAGCCAAGAAATCATCATTGACGATTTGCCTTCAGACCTCCAAATCACATCCGCAATCAACGCAGACAACGACCACCCCGACAACTGGGCCGACTTGCTGCGCCGTTGGGCCGAAAAAGCCTTAGCCAAAGGTGACAACAGCATATTAGACACCGCCACGCCCCTGTTTGAAAAAACACTCATTGAAACCGCACTCGGCCATACGCGCGGTCGACGTCGAGAGGCCGCTGAGCGCTTGGGCTGGGGACGAAACACCTTAACCCGCAAAATTAAGGAGCTGAAACTGGGGACGGAAGAAGAGCCCGAGGAAGCCGATAGCCTCTCTTAAACCCTAAATATCGGCATATCTATGCATCATGTGGCGCCGTTAAAATCCAACTGGCGCCAAGCCTCATAGACCATCACGGCCGTTGCATTGGAGAGGTTCAAGCTACGGCTGTCTGGCAACATGGGAATGCGAAGCACGCTGTCGTGAGAAAATCGCGTCAACACCGAGTCTGGCAAGCCGCGCGTTTCAGGCCCTAACAATAAGACATCGCCCTGCTCAAATTGGGCTTGGTGATAAAACCGCCCCCCTTTGGTTGAACATGCAAAGACGCGTTGCTGGCTCATGGCTGTCGCAAAGTGCTCGGCAAAGGCGTCAAAATCATCGTGAAATACGATGTCGGCAAACTCTTGGTAATCCAAACCCGCGCGCCGCAAGCGCTTGTCATCCCACTCAAACGCCATCGGGCGGATGATGTGCAGCTTAGCGCCGGTATTGGCCGCCAATCGAATGATATTACCGGTATTTGGGGGGATTTCTGGTTCGTAAAGCGCAATGTTTAACATGCTTTAACCCGCACGCGTTAACCCGCCATTCGCACTAGTGCTTAGTGACACCTTCGCCCGCTTCTTCTTGCTGACGCTTCACCGCCTCGGCAAACAAGGCGTCAAAATTGACCGGAGACAAATAAAAAGGCGGAAATCCCCCTTTTGTAATTTGCTCACTGATGGCTTCACGCGCGTAGGGAAATAAAATGTTGGGGCAATAACTGCCGATCAGCATGGGTAATTGCTTTTCATTGCCCGTTTTGATCAAAAAAATACCGGCTTGTTTGATTTCTGCAATAAAAGCGACTTCTTTTTCATTAGTCGCCGTCACGGTCACGGACATCACCACTTCGTAGTGGTCGTTTTCCAATTTTTGACTGTTGTTGTTCAGCTCGAGCTTCATCTCAGGCTGCCATTTTTCGGTGAAGACCTTAGGCGAGCGTGGCGACTCAAAAGAAACGTCTTTTAAATAGATCCGCTGAACTAAGAACTGATTTTTGCTCTCTTCGGTAGCAGCGCCGTTGGGTTGTGCATTTTCAGTCATCCATAACTCCAAATTAGCTCTTGTTTTACGCCATCAGGCCTTAACCAGAGGCAGCCGATCAGCAGACCAGCTGGAGATACCCCCAGACAACCGATGAATGTCCTTAAAACCGTTGTCCCGCAAGATTTTACCAATGGCGCCAGAGTGTTGCCCCATCTTACACACCAAGATCACCGGGCGGTCTTGGTGTTTAGCCAACTCACTCACCTGCTCTTTGACTTTCTGAAAAGGGATGTTGCTGGCACCTGCAATATGGCCCTGATTAAAATCAGCGGTGTCTCGCACATCCAGAACCCAAGCGTTTTCTTTATTGATCATATGAGTGGCTAACACAGGAGAGACGGTATTACCCGAGCGTTTGGATTCCAGTACCCAAAGCGCCGTCAGGAGCCCCGCAAACAAGGAAGACAACTCCCAGTTAGCCATTAAAAAGGATATAAAACGTTCCATTAAAAGGTCTCGATAAAAAGGTCTCGATTTGCTTCATCTATAAGGACCGAACTATAAAGAAAAAACCAGTACTATTCGAGCCCTATTCCAGACCTGTGACCAGCATCGAGCACTCATCGTTATTTATTTTTTTAAGCGCTTTCAGATTAAACACATTAATGAGCCTCCATCAAAATCGACTAGGGGCTCATTACATGGTTGACCTGATCAATATAAACTAACCAATCGTTAGACTGGGAAATAGACGCGAACTGGGTTTATAAGCACTTACGATTGGTCTTCTTACCCTTGAATCGCCACCTTTTTTTGCGCTTCGCTTTACATTTGGCACCCGTTTGATTGGAGCCCTCAGCGTCCGACTTTGTGATGTAATATAATAGTTTAGGCCGTGCTAGGCGACCAGTATCTGCCCAATAGTTATAATTAGGCTTCACGCGCCTGCTGCTCTTTTTGTTTACTGTTGATAAGCTCGTTTTTCGGGCAGACCGTTTTGGGGCGGACAGGTATGCCTTTAAATCAGCCTCGTCACCATTGCCTACCCACTCTTCCAAGCCATCAATACATGCATCGAAGTCAGCCGGCTCCATAGGCACAAGATCAAATGTACCATCCACAAAAGTCGAAGTGTTCGCTTTTACAGCGCACTCGTGCATTAATTCGTATAAATCAGACACAGATGAGTCGGTAGGAGATACTGTTGTGCAGCCGGCAACCAACAAATACCTTGCACCGTGTTTTGTTCTGTCGGTCTGTTCGTCGCTTACGACGCCGTATATTGTGCTGTTATCTGACTTTTCGCACTTGGTCCACTTATTTGCGTTACCGCTTGCAGTTGCACTGTTCGCGACTACCACCGTTGCCAAACTCAACAACAGCGTAGCGCATAAGCGTGTTGCCAAGGTCTCCCATAATTTCAGTTTCGAATTTCCCACTGTCCTACCTCTGTTTTTAATATTCGTTATTGTTTTAAAGTCGACTCCTGTCCTCATTCAGCATCCTGCCTGCGTTCGAGCGCGAGGGATTATAAAGCAGTGAATATATGATTGAAAACTAATTTAATCTAAACCTTAATATCGAATATTAATCGTTCAAATTGATTGGGTCGGTTATGTTTTCGGGAATATATTAGTTTTGTGGGAATCCATAGTCATTAGCAAACTCATCGCCTTTTAGAAATCCATTCTCTACAAATGCCCACAATCCCAAAACAGGAATAAAATTAATTAACACCCACCACCCAGATTTATTGCGGTCATGCCAGCGCTTAACTTGTATAACAATCATGGAGTACGCCAAGATTACATATAAAATCACAATTATGTTAAAAATCGACTCAATTACATTTCCTAAGATAATTGAGCATGCAAATAGAAAATACACGCCAATAGTGTATATACAATAAGTTGCTCTGTTTATTCTTCCATGTCTACTGAAGGCAATTTCCTTGAATGTCATTAATATCTCCAAAAAATTATAACGAACCATTAAGTACACAGCCGAAGGCCGTATTTAAATCACCCTGAGTCAGCTTTCCATTCTGCTCATTCACGGACATGCGATTTACAAAAAAAGCCATTAGGTCTCGACTGATCGTACTCTACCCATGATAAGAAAATTATCAGGATTAGGGCTTTCAAGTTTGGGAGGACGTGCCTCACTAAAAATGAATGGACTTTAATAGTGCAGGATCTTCGAGGATTTTTGTAGCGATTTGATCTCGGGCGGTCTCTAATTGATTGGCGTATTGGACTTTGTATTCCGGTATGTATTCCGCTTCAATCACCATGTCGATCACGTTTTTGAATGCCAAACCCGCTACTCGTTGATCATCACTCTCCATTAATGAAGACAGTTGCTGCAGCCCAGCTGGGTGTGCTCCGATTTCATTTAGGGTCGATAACATGAAATAAGTCTCGTCGGTTTTGGCTTGTGCTTCGTTGGATTGAGCCTCATTTAATAACTGCCCAACCAATTCTTGGTACATCACCTCATCCACGGAATCTAAATAGGTTAGATGATCCAACGCCTCCAAGCGCACATGAATATTCTGCGACTGTTGATCCATGAACAACGCCTTGAGCTCTGTCGCTAATGTCTCTTCATCGTAATTATTCGCCTCCTCACCTAAAACACTGACCGCAAATTGCTTGGCCTCATCGTCTATTTCGTCTTCATCATACGCAGCTGACCTCTCATTGCGACCTCGCCTCGGGTAATCATCTTCTCGATCATCCGTCAGGTTTTGTTGATCACTCTCAAGATCCTTCTCTTGAGAATAACCGTCTTGGGTATGGCCGTCTGCTGCCCCCCCCCCAACGTGAGAGGCCAAATCACACATTGGCTTGGTGGCGCGTGCGCCTTGTGATATGGCCAGCGCTTCACTCTCTGACCGGGCATCGCTTAAATCCGACTCTAATTGATCGATCTGGGATTCCAGCGCACCAATGGTGCTGTGCATGGCGGAATTAACGCTGCTGAAACGCAAAATAAGGAAGACACATAGGAGCACCATCAAGCCTATTACAATGTTTTTAACAATCTCAATCACACTCATGATGCCATCTCTGATAATTCAACGCCCACTGACTCTGCGACGTCATTTGCCAATACTCGTCTTTCAGTCTAGCAGACGTGACCCTGTCATCGCCTAATCGGCACAGATTCCTCGAGAGGGCTGTGGGAAATTCGGCTTTTTTTGTTTAAAATAGCGCCTTTACAATGACAATGATCGTCACAAAGACTTAAGCCTATTATCACAATCGCTCAAACCCACTATAAGAAAATAGTTCTGCCCATGACTCAAAGACGCCGTATTCCACACCTCTTGCTGATTTTAGATGGCTGGGGCCATCGTGAAGCCTCTGAACATAATGCCATCGCTCAGGCCAACACCCCGACCTGGGATCGATTGTGGGAAAGCCGTCCTCATACCCTAATCGATGCTTCCGGCACCGCCGTTGGTCTGCCAGGTGACCAAATGGGCAACTCTGAAGTGGGCCACATGAACCTAGGGACGGGGCGCGTCGTTTATCAAGACCTGACCCGCATCAATAACGCCATTGCGAACACCGATGACAGTCATTGGCTGCACAACCCGGCCCTTGCCGCCGCCATGAGCAGCGCCAAGGCATCCGGTAAACAATTGCACTTAATGGGGCTGCTCTCGCCTGGCGGCGTGCACAGCCATGAAGACCATTTGATAGCCTTACTCGAGAGCGCCAAAACCTTTGGGCTTCAGAATCAAGTTCAGGTCCATGCCTTTCTTGATGGTCGCGACACCCCCCCGAAAAGCGCCGCCGCCAGCTTGAACAAAATCAACGATTTTCTTGCTCAACACCAACTGGGCCGCATCGCCAGTTTGTGTGGACGTTTTTACGCCATGGATCGAGACGAACGCTGGGAGCGTGTGGCAAAAGCTTACCAACTGCTCACCGAAGGCCATGCCGAATTCGAAGCGGATACCGCCTTGATCGGGCTTGAACAGGCGTATCAACGCGATGAAACCGACGAATTTGTCGCACCCACTCGAATAGGGCCAGCCGATCGCTACCACCCCCTCAGCGACGGCGACAGCGTGATCTTTTTTAACTTTCGCTCTGACCGCGCTAGAGAACTCACCAAAACTCTTATCATTGACGATTTCACAGGATTCAAGAGAGCCGTACGACCACAATTAAGCCACTTTGTCTCCTTGACGCAATACGCCAAAGACTTGCCCACGGAGATCGCATTCCCGCCAGCGCAATTTAGCAATACTCTCGGTGGCTATTTATCTGAGCAGGGAAAAACCCAACTGCGCATTGCGGAAACCGAAAAATACGCGCACGTTACCTTTTTCTTTAACGGTGGAACAGAACAACCTTTTAAAGGAGAAAAGCGAATTTTGGTGGATTCGCCAAAAGACGTCGCGACCTATGATTTAAAACCCGAAATGAGCGCATTTGACGTCACAGAACAATTAACAGCCGCCATTAACAGCGGCGAATACGATGCATTGATTTGCAACCTGGCCAATGGCGATATGGTGGGCCACACCGGCAACATGCAAGCCGCCATTCAAGCGGCTGAGGTGATCGACCAATGCTTAGCCCAGCTGACCGCCGCCATCGAGCAGCAAAACGGCCACTGTCTGATCACGGCCGATCATGGCAATCTTGAAATGATGCAAGCCCCTAACTCCGAGCAACCTCATACGGCACACACCTCTTATCCAGTACCGTTAATTTATGTTGGCAATGCTAACGTCCAATTCAACCAAATTAAGGCTGGAACAGAAACGCTGGGCTCCTTATGTGACATCAGCCCTACGTTGTTAAAGTTGATGGGGCTGGAACAACCCAAAGACATGACGGGCCAAGCTCTGCTCACCTCAACTGATTCTCTGCTCACCTCAACTGACTAAACAACGCGATCAAAAAGGGTTTAAAGCAATGGACTGCTCTCGATACCGGCTCCCCCGCCCATATTCATTCCTTCCGTTCATTTCATTACTTCTGATCATTGTGCTCAGCAGCCTGGTTAACCCGGCGGTTGCCTCTTTGACTAAAGATCTTGAGAAAAACCAGTCTCAGATCAAACGCTTGGAAAGCACCTTAAAAAACACGCAAGCCAACTACAGTCAGGCGGAGCAACAGCTGCAACGCGCTGAGCTGGCGCTGCAAGACGTCCACATCAAAGTCAATCACCTGAAAAGCCAGCACGACGCCTTATCCAAAAAAGCCGACACTTTAAACACCGAGGTCGAACACTTAAATCAGCGCAAAGCACAACAACGAGATGCTCTGGCAACGGAACTCAAGTTACTTTATCAACTGCCCGAAGAAGACGTTGTAAAGCTGATTCTCAATCAACAAGATTTATCCGAACAAGTGCGTTTTAGTCATTATCATAAAGCCTTGCAACGCTCCCGCCTGGATACTCTCGCCCAATACCAAGCGACTCTGGACGAAGTGGACCTTAAGCTGAAGCAACTCGCTCGCATTCAAGCGGACGTCGATGCCGCTCAATCGGACCTGGCGCAAACGCAAACCAGACTGAAAACCCTCCAACAAAAACGCCAGCAAGCCCTCTCGGCGCTCAAAAAAGAAAAGCGCCAACAAACGCAACAATTAAAGCACCTGAATAATGAGAGACAAACCTTATTGACGCTGATTGCAGATTGGGAGGCTAAACAAGCCAGTTTATCCGCTTCCAAAACCCCCATTACGCAAGCAAAAGGCAAACTCGACTGGCCAACCTCTGGTCGAGTCAAATACGCCTTTGGCGGCAAACACCCCACAGGTGATCGTCACTGGAAAGGCATTTTCATCAAGGCCAAGCCAGGCACCCCAGTGCACGCGGTGCATGGTGGTGAAGTGATTTTTGCCAATTGGCTGCGTGGTTATGGCTTGTTGTGCATTATTGAGCACGGCCAAGGAGTGCTGTCTTTGTATGGCCACAATGCCAGCTTGGCCGTCAAACTCGGCGACACCATTGCCGCCGGGCAACAGATCGCGACCATCGGCCAAAGTGGTGGTCAGGACCACGCCGGCCTGTATTTTGAAATTCGCCAAAAAGGTCAACCGAAAGACCCGATTACCTGGCTGAGCAAACGCTGAACCCGCTCGCTATCAATTATCAAAACCTATCTACTATCCAAACCGATTAACCCTCGAAATGGATTTGGTGTTCAGCAAGCACTTCGTGGAGGATATGTTAAGCTTAGTCATTGACAGTCTTTGATTTTTTCTATGGAAGCCAAGAGATGCTCAAGAAATACGCAGCCATAACGGCATTGGGGTGCCTGCTCATATCAAACCTGAACCATGCCACCCCTCAAGAACAACCCACACTCCCCCTCAACGAAATTCGCACCTTTGTTGATATTTTTGATCGCATTAAAAAAGCCTACGTTGAAGAAGTCGATGACAAAACCCTATTGGACAATGCCATCAAAGGCATGCTCTCCGAACTTGATCCGCATTCTGCCTACTTAGAACCCGATGCGTACAGCGATTTACAAATCAACACCTCGGGCGAGTTTGGTGGTCTGGGCATTGAAGTGGGCATGGAAGACGGCTTGGTCAAAGTCATCTCTCCTATCGACGACACACCCGCCAAAAAAGCAGGCATTCTAGCCGGTGATACCATCATCAAAATCGATGGCAAGATCGTCAAAGGATTGAGCTTAAACGAAGCCGTGGACTTGATGCGCGGCAAACCCGGTACAGACATCGAGCTCAACATCATTCGAGAGGGCGAAGCCTTACCCATCACAGTGGTCGTGACTCGCGATATTATTCAAGTGAAAAGCGTCAAAGCGAAACTGATTGAACCCGGATTTGGTTACTTGCGACTGACCCAATTTCAACTCCATACAGCTGAAGACGTTACCAAGTACATCCAAAAGCTGAAAGAAGAGAATGAAACCCCGCTCGATGGCTTAGTGCTGGATCTCAGAAACAATCCAGGCGGCGTACTTCAGGCTGCGGTGGAAATTGCCGACGCCTTTTTAGAAGAAGGCTTGCTGGTGTATACCCAAGGTCGATTGCCCAACTCGGAGCTGCGCTTTAACGCTCAACCGGGTGATGTGCTGGACGGATTGCCCATTGTCGTGCTGATCAACGGCGGTTCGGCTTCCGCGTCTGAAATCGTTGCCGGAGCGTTACAAGATCACAAACGCGCCGTGATTATGGGCACGCCCAGTTTTGGCAAAGGGTCTGTGCAGACCGTTTTACCTTTACACAACGAGCGCGCTTTGAAACTGACCACAGCTCGCTACTACACCCCGAGCGGCCGCTCCATTCAGGCTACTGGCATTACCCCTGATATTCACATTGATAACGCCAAACTGACACGCATCGAAAGCATTGCCGATCGCTACCACGAAGCGGATTTACGTGGTCACCTCAGCAATGGCGGCAAAGGCAAAGCCAAAAAGAAACCGGCCAGTTCAAATGCTAAAAACGCCGGATCTGATCAAAACCAAGAACCCAACTTAGCCGAAAGCGACTACCAGTTGTTTCAAGCATTAAGTTTGTTGAAAGGACTTAAAGTGGTAAATAAAGGCTAACGAGCGTTCACAGCGTATCTCGGTGCAATGCCCGCCTCTCTAACGCTAACAACCAGCGTTTTCGCCACAGCCCACCCGCATAGCCCGTCAATTGCCCATTGGCACCCACCACACGATGGCAAGGCACCACAATCGACCAAGGGTTTAACCGGTTAGCGTTCGCCACGGCTCGAACCGCTTTCGGGTGCTGTATCTGGTGAGCCTGCTGTTGGTAGCTGACCGTGTGAGCATACGGAATTGCATCCAATGCCCTCCAGCTGGCCTGTTGAAAAGCGGTGCCTATATCCGCGAACGGTAATTCGAATGTTTGCCGCTGGCCTTGAAAATATGCCTCTAACTGCGCCACTAACTCACTCAGCACCGCCGGTCGCTGGTCGCGATCAACCCACTTAATGCCACGCTCAATCGGTAGCCATTTTCGTAATGGGCTTTTTAAATACAGGGCATTCGCAGCATACAACAAGCCGAAGAGCCGCTCGGTATCGGCAACCCCCCACATCACACCCAATGGAGTCGGTATCTGTGTCGCAAACATATCAGCTATATATAAAATCAGTATTTAATGTTTACATACGTTTTATTTTATGTAAACTAAACGTATAAACTTTACACATGGATCATTCTCAATGAAATTCGAATCGTGCCAATGCGGACAATGGGTTCAGCAATATCAATATAAATGCTACCGCCCTGTCGGCATCAACCGAGAATGGAGCTGGGAAGATCCGCACATCAACACCCTGTTAGCACAAGCCTCACGCGCCCTCGCAGAGCTGGATGCATTTACACTTATTGTGCCAGATGTGGATCTGTTTATTCAAATGCACATCACCAAAGAAGCCAATACCTCCTCTCGCATTGAAGGCACTCAAACCCAAATGGATGAAGCCATCCTAGACCGCGAGCAATTGGCGCCGGAAAAACGCGATGACTGGTCGGAAGTCCAAAACTACGTGCAAGCCATCAACGAGGCCATTGAACAACTCAACACCTTGCCTTTATCGAATCGACTATTAAAGCAAACCCATGCCCGCTTGATGCAAGGGGTTCGTGGAGCAATGAAATGCCCTGGCGAGTTTCGAACGTCTCAAAACTGGATTGGCGGCAGCAATCTCAGCAACGCCGCGTTTATTCCCCCACACCAGCAAGACGTCCCCGAACTGATGAGCGATCTTGAGCTGTTTTGGCACAACGAACACATTCAGGTCCCTGAGTTGATTCGCATTGCCATCAGTCATTATCAGTTCGAGACCATTCACCCCTTTCTCGATGGTAACGGGCGCATCGGTCGCTTAATGATTACGCTGTATTTGGTCAGCAAAGGGCTACTGCGCAAACCTTCGCTGTATTTATCCGATTTTTTCGAGCGCAACCGAGGCAGTTATTACGATGCACTGATGCAAGTCCGATCGTCGAATAACATGCTGCATTGGGTTAAATTCTTTTTATCTGCTGTGGTTGAAACCGCCAACAAAGGCAAAGCCACCTTTGAGGCGATTTTAGGGCTTCAAAAACACATTCACACTCTGATGCTCGGCTATGGCAAACGCGCTGAAAAAGCCCAGGTACTCATCAACTACCTATACAGCAAACCATCGATCACCCCTAACCAAGTCGGCACACTGCTCAACACCAGCCACCAAACGGCCTCGGCTCTCCTTAAAAAGATGACCCAAGACGACATCTTGGTTGAGATGACGGGTTATCAACGCAATCGGGTGTTTTTATTTGAACGTTATTTGAGGCTGTTTTTGGCTTAAGACCCTCTTTAGCTCAAGGCTGTCCACTCAACTCAAGGCTGCTTTTAACGCCTGATATGAAAATAAGTCTTTACATCAATACTGTCATTAAATACACTTCAAAAAATTACAGCTTAATACTCAAGATAGCTTACATACAAATACTCATATGTAATTCTGTTTTCAGTTTTTTACACATAAATTGAAATACTCCGTCAGCCCCTCAAATACCTTGTTCAAGC
>CAZECE010000105.1:0-4350 GCA_964510525.1 uncultured Pseudomonadales bacterium
TGTGGGAGCCTTTGCAACGTCGTGATATCAATGATTTTGTTAACCCTTTGCAGATCGTTAGGAGAGGTTATCGAGGTGTTTTTGACCCTGAAGCTCGGTGTTATGAAAAAACAGCGGGTGCTTTCGATCTTGAAATCAGACGAAAAGAGCGCATTGTCAATCGAAGCATACGAGGGTTGTTTCGAGTGAAAGAAGTGATGAGCCCTAGGGTGTCCTTTTGTTTTGCTTGGCAGGTGATATCTCACAAGTTACTTCGCTGGTTGATCCCGCTTTTTGTGGCGTTAGCTGTGCTGGGTAGTTTTTTGCTGTCTTTGCAAGGCAGTTTAGTGTTTCTAGCGATTGTGGCGGCTGTATTCGGAATGACAGCTTTTGGCTTTGTTGGCCATTTACTGAGTTTGAAAAAGAGCACGTTGCCTCGGATTTTGTCGATGCCCTACTATTTTATAATGGTGAATGTGTATGCTTTAAGGGGAGTCTTTAAGGCGCTCGGTGGTCAGACGGAGGTGGTTTGGAAAAGCGCCCGGGGCGCGACAACGGCAAAACAAGACGAATGGTTTCGGCAGGCAGTTGGGTTTTGCGTGGCGTTGACTTTTTTATCGTTGCCATTGTTATGGTTTATTGGGCGTTACTAATGGGGGGGCAGGGAGTCTCGATTTGATCCAGTTTAATTCCCGTTTTAATTGAAATGCGCTCACCCCTTTGAGAAGTCTGCCTAACATCCTAAAGCAAAGAGATGGCCAAGAAAGTTGAGGGGCTTGCCTAAAATCGTTCATGTGATCGCCTGGTTGATAAGGCAGGCTTTTCGCTTCAATGTGTTGAGGGCCATAGTTTTGCATCAGTATAATCAGCACCCGCGTGTAATCGGCTTCATGACTCCCCGAAAGAAAGTGAGTGATTGCGCTCAGCCATTCTGCAGCCTTTTTGGCATACAAAGTCGCATTTTCAGGATCAAATCGTTTTGCAATATGCATCAGCATCACTTTTCGGATATCTTGTGCAGACCAGGTGTTATTGGGGTACTCGAGTAATTCAGGTTGATTTAAGAAAGGCGCTTCATGGTTCACCATCCATCGCGTGTAATGTGTGAAAGAAGACAGTGCGTAAGCGTAATGGTAGTCAAACTCTTTAGATTGTTTTTTTAGCTCAATGTATCGTCCAATAGCGCTGAGCAGTATAAGGTAAGACCAGCTATCTTCTATATCGTCCAAACGTCTGTTTTCTATACTGTCTTTTGGATGAATAGCGGCAAGCAATACCGACTCGGCTTGTTCTAGCCACTGCCTATTAGCAGTGAGCTGCCAAGCGTCCAGTAGTATGTTGATATAATTGCCAGTGGCGCGCGTGAATGGGTAGCTGTGTGTTGATACGTACTGGCCACGTAATTTTTGTTTCAGTTTTGGTATGTCCAGTTTTTTGATAAACAACAGCTGCTCGAATAAACCACCGCCTCCTTCGTGATAGGCTACCATCCAGTTGGCGAGTGTTAGCACCGCTTGTTTTGAGGTTTCACTACCCGTCATCCAGTAGTGATAGAGCAATCCAGTTGCATAGCAGTGTTCTGGTCCTGGTCCACCACCCGTTTGGCCGGGTGTGGAGCTGCTGTTGTTGTGCTTGGTGTAAGTGCGGTGGGTTGCTGTATGAGCAGGTAAGTAATGGTCGGTGTGCCAAAACAGGCCACCATTGTATTCAGGCCTGTCTTCAGTCGTCTGGTATATGTCGATGTCAGCAACATGCTTTGCTAAATCGTCCATCAAGGTGAACCATCTATGATCGCCGTGCAGACAAAATTGGCGAGCGAGCCCATAAATGGCATCGTACTGATTGTTGTAGTGGGAGATCAGGTAGGGCGCATCAGGTTCTTTGTAGTGGGATTCATGGTCAGCAAAAATATCACCAAAGTTACGCCAGCCGTACTCATCGATGGCTTCTCGTTTGGCAAAAAAGTGGTTAGGGCCTTCCAGCCCTTGCTGGATCAATGCATCCAGGGTATCTAATTTTTCCGTTGTTTTGTTGGGTTGGGCATAAAACCACGGGAAAGCTGAGGCTGATTGGTAGTGTTGAGCGCTTAATGTTGCTACTAGAGGGTGGCGTGTCCACTCGAGAGCGTTGGGACTTTCTAATGCGTAATCCAAATAAGCGGTGTGGGTTTTTCTCTCGCCACCTTGTATTTCATGTGAAGGCAATAACGCATCCGCTGGAAAGAGTTCGACAGTCAGCCCGGTTGAGTCCGCTGATAAGGCGCTTGGGAAGTTCTGCCAAAACTGACGAAGAGAAACACTGTGACCAGATGTTGGGTGACGTAGCATCGCTATAGGGCTCGCTCTTTCACCCTCAGACATCAGCTCGCTCCCATTAGAGATACGGTAACCACGAAATTTGGGTATGATGTCTTGGTTTGCTGATAGATGATTGGCGCAGCTCCATTGATCACCGCCGCTGGAGTTTTGAAAAATTCGAAGCCTGGTCTCAGCGTTGTTTTGAATCGGCTCGGCTAAATGGCCTGCTTGAATAGCGGCCGAGCTTGTATCCTTTGGGTTGGCTATGTGGGTTTGTAAATTAAGAGACCCAATATGAATGGAACCTAAGTCCCCCAGATCCCACAGGCCACTGGTGTGATGAGCGCGCTGCGGGTTGTGAATAGAAATGTCAACTTTGACTTGTGCGCTTTGGTGGTAGCAGTGTAAATCCACTTTTATATTGGCAACGGCGCCCTGGTTATTAATAACCAACTGGCCTGTTGCAGAGAGTACGGTTTTATAAGGACCGGAGGTTTGAACGTGCCAAGGGGTTGAAATGTTAGTATTAAATAGATGCCCTTCTGGGGTTGTGCATAGCACTGTGTTTTTTATAGGAGATCCGGCGGTTTTAGGTACCTTATTAGCTACTTCCCAAGGAAACGATTGTTTGTTGACATTGAGTTCAATGATTCCGGTATCGACCGCTATGGTCTCGTGAGTCTCACTAATTGATACACCACAACTGGAGGCTTTGGATGTTGTTGGGGCTCGAGAGTTAGAGTTTTTTTAGCGTGGCTAGCCATGGTGGCAGGGAAAGTCAGTAGTAGCCAGCGAATGCTGCCATCCGGCCATAGAGCTAAGGTTTTGGATTGACAGGGGAGGGGGTTTTCCTGGTCGTCAAGCAGCAGGGCTTCAGCATTAGGTTGCCAACACCCTTGTTTCAGAGGTATGCCGATTTCTACGGGCTCTCGGCTACGCTGTATGCCTGCCAGCTCTTCAAGGCGAATGGGGGTAGGCTCCACAGCTTTCTTCTCGTGTTATTAAATTAATTTTCGGCTGGTATCACCGGGATGGTTTGTAATTTTGAGGGGATTCTATCTTCCTCACGAGACGGTTTCAATAAAGCCAATACCTCGGATGGTGGTAATCCGGCCAATCGATTGATCTGCTGCTAAATTTTACGGCTTTCTTGGATGCCGCAAATTAAGTACAGTATACCGGCTATTTTTTAGCGCACTCTCAATTCAGCCCAAGTTAAAAGGCCCTGATCACTCATGAGCAGAGTAGAAAAAATAAAAATCTTACATGTAACGTTTAATATGGCGATTGGTGGCACAGAGCAAGTCATTAAGCAGTTGGTAGAGAACACCAGCCGTGATCAATTTACGGTATCGATTTGTTGTATTGATGGGAACACGGGGGCATTGGGCCAAGCGCTGATCGATCAAGGAATTCAAGTTGTTAATTTTGAGCGCTCACCTGCAGGTTTGGATTTTTCAGTTATATCTAAATTGCGGTCATTTTTAAAAAGCGAGCAAATCGATATTGTGCATTGCCATCAATATACGCCTTATGTTTACGGGTTGTTGGCTGCCATTGGCTCGCGCGTTAAAGTCATATTTACAGAGCACGGACGATTCTATCCAGACAGATACCATTGGAAACGGCTGCTATTAAATCCGCTGCTTTCTTTATTTACAGATAACATCACCGCAATTTCGAGTGCTACGGCAAAAGCGCTGGCTCGGTATGAAAATTTTCCAAAGCGTAAAATCCAGATCGTTTACAATGGCATTCGGCATCAAATCGATAAGAACGCCCAGCGGGTCGGTAAAGAAATACGCGAGCAGCTCCAAATTCCTGAATCTGCACGGGTATTTGGCACTATTTCTCGGTTGGACCCGATCAAAAATCAAAAAATGATGGTCGAAGCCTTTGCTCAAGCGTTACAGCAAACGCCTAACCTTTTCTTGCTTATCGTGGGAGATGGGCCGGAAAGAAAGGGGTTGGAGGCTCAAGTAGCTCAGTTAAATGTGAGTGAAAACATTATTTTTACCGGGTTTCAAGTTGATCCTAAGCCTTACTTTTCAGTCATTGAGGTCTTTTTATTGTC
>CAZECE010000106.1:0-29875 GCA_964510525.1 uncultured Pseudomonadales bacterium
ACTTATTATAGATTTAAAAAAATTAAGGTCCATTTTAAAGTACCATCAAGATCTGCCAAAATCTGCATCCATTGGCTCAAATGCGTCCGCACTGAGTTCAATCGAAACCGAATCCGAGAACGCTGTTCTTATCATATTTGACAACATAACTGAATTTGCATTCAAAAAAAGACTCACCGAAACAATCATCAACGAGTACAACAAATTTACTGATCGAGACTTAGAAAAAATAACACATGAACATCTAACATGGTTTTCTAAAAGTATAAAAACATCGGATGACGCCATCAATAAAATTAACAATACCACTACTAACATGGCAACTACTCTACAAAGGTATAACCATTTTTCTAACTCTGATAGCTTTCAAATTTTGGATAACGAAATACGAATAGCAAACAGATTAATCAATAAAATAGAAATAGAGTCCTATGTTTTGACGTCTTTATCATACGCTCTCGAAGATTTTGAGCCTGATTTACTAAATAAAAATAAAATCCCTGACGCACTTAAGCAATCTAAAGAAAGAGTAAAAGACATTATTGACCTGATTCAGGCTCAGTACAATAAAATTACAAACGAGTTACGGGGCAAACTTCCAAATGAAACTTCTGGAAAAATTGCATCTTTAGATAAAAAAATAAATGAACTCATTAATAAGTTTTTTCTAGAGCAGAACTAACTAGTTTTACGCATAACACGCTTAAATAAACCACTTTCCAACCAAGTATTCAGCCATCTAAAAACCTGTTGATATTGTGATGCCTCAAACCATGCCAAATCGACATTTGCAAACTGCCGAACAAAGGGGAAAACAGCCACATCCGCTAAAGACGCTCGACTGCCCAGCAAGTATTCTTGCTGACTTAAGCGCTCTTCAAGTAATTGCAAAAAAACTTCAGCGTCTTGCCGGTACGCTTTTTCTGATGCTTCAGGAAAACGCACCGCGTACTTGTAACGATCCAGCTTAGGCTTAAAACGAACATCATTTTCTTCGGTCCAATACAACGCATCAGAACGATCAATACCCTGCAGCCAACCCAAAGGATCATGCTCTTGTAACGCCCAAAGCATGATGTCCACACTTTCATCAATCACACCAGTTTGATCCGGTAATACCAAAACCGGCACCGTTCCTTTTTTGGAGTATTGAATTAATTCAGGCGGTTTGTTTTTTAGATCCACTTCAATGGTTTCAAAGGCGATACCAGAAGCATGCAAAGCCATCCGTGCCCGAATAGCGTAAGGACATCGTCTAAAGCTGTAGAGTGTCGATTTTGACATAAGCAATTGAGCCCAATTTAAAGGCTAGATTCCAACAATCGCAAAATCCAAGGCCGCAATAACAACATCTCTACAATCCGCTAGACTCCCATCAACGACACTTAACACACTTTTCGAAATCGACGCTATTTGTGGTACTGCGAGTATTAAGGATTGCCCCTTATACTCCATCTCAGGTGTCAAGTTTTTCATTCCCTGAGATAAAAAACCTTTAGGTAATCCAAGAGGCACAACAATGCGTGTTGCAATGTCTTCTAATAGTGGGTTTTGTATATCAAGAAGGTAGGGAAAATATTCACGAGTCTGTTTACTTGGATTTTTGTACACATCGAACTGCGCCATCAAAAACTCCGATACTCATCACCAAAACAACCATTTTTTTCAACAAAAGCGTTGTACTCAGCAATGGCACTTTTGTTTTCTAGCTTCCATTTTTCAGCCTCTTTTTTCCCTAACGTAATTTTTAATGCTTGTTCAAGCGTTGCTGAGAGGTTGATTTTTTGGCTGCGAGCCTGCATCAATAAGTCACTGTTTATACTAAGGTTTGTGGGTTTCTTAGGGGCTTCAGGATCATATAAAGGCAGCATAAGTCACATCTTTTACTTGAAATTTATACGTATAATTATGCGTACCAGCCTGCGCACCGTCAAATCTTAGTCTTCATAAACCAATAAACATCTTTAATTCTCAACAAGAACTAACTACACAAACCTCAAGTAGCACAGCACACTGATCACCAAAGTACCCACTAGATTCATTCGCAGCCCTAACTTCACCATCTGTTGAATAGGCACTTTATGTGTACCAAAGACAATGGAGTTCGGCGCTGTGGCAACAGGCATCATAAAAGCACAGCTCACACTCAGCGTCGCCGGCACCATCAACACCCTTGGGTCGACACCAATGACCAAAGCTAAGGCCGCTAGCAAAGGCAGCAACAAACTGGCCGTTGCCATATTGCTGGTAATTTCAGTTAGGAAAGTCACTGCCAAACACAACATCCCCAGCAATAACCATAAAGGCAACACGGCGGTTTCAGCCAAGGCGTTACCCAATACATCATTCAAGCCACTGCTGACAAAGGCTTTTGCTAATGCAATGCCACCACCAAACAACAGTAAAACATCCCATGGAATTGTCCGAGCTTGTTGCCAAGTCAGCAGCCGATGGCCTCGGCCGTTCGAACAAGAAAATAACGCCACCGCACCCAACAGCGCTACACTGGCATCATTCGCCGTTGGTATGTTTAACCAGGCACTCCAGCCACCAAAAGGCGCTTTTCGAGTGATCCAGCATAACGCAACAATCAGAAAAATACCCATCATCCGACGCTGATCCATTTGCCATGGCATCAGTTGCAAACTAGCGGTTGAAACCGCTTTACCGGCTAAACCGCGGGTGAGAATAAAAGCCGCCAAGGGTAACAACACTATCACCACCGGCAATGCCCAAGACATCCATTGCACAAAATCCACAGAGCCCTCGAGCTCTTCCTCATAGACTTGCATAAAAATCAAATTCGGGGGTGTGCCTATCGGGGTTGCCATCCCCCCAATACTGGCGGCATAGGCAATACCGAGAAACAGTGACACCCACAAGCGATTGTCTGCACTGCCGCTCGCTCCCATTCCATCGCCCTCCTGCTTTGGCAACAAAGCGATGGCGACCGGCAGCAACATCAAAGTTGTTGCGGTATTGGAAATCCACATACTCAGCAGTGCGGAAGTAAGCATAAAGCCCAACACCAATCGAGTTTGGCTGTGGGTACCGAAAATCTTTAACAATCGTACCGCAATCTGACGATGCGCATTAGTCGATTCCATGCCCTTTGAAAGCAGAAAGCCGCCTAGCATTAACAAAACCAATGAATGCCCATAAGCCCCAGCGGTTTGACTCGGCGTTAACACCCCCAAAAGCGGAAAAACAGCCATTGGGATCAACGCCGTCACCGCCATGGGCACCACCTCAAATACCCACCAAAGTGCACACCAAAGGGCGACAGCAGCCGTGATTGCAGCGGCAAGAGGCAAATGAGCGCTCTGAAATAACAAACAACTAAAAGCACCACTCAGAACAGGCGCCAGCCAGAGCAGCACATTTCGAATCTTTGTTAGGTTATTCATATGGTGAATAAATTTTGTCTTTAGAACACTGTTTTGATGAAAACACAGTTACAAAATACTACTTAAACCCACAAAAAACACCCTATTTAAAAGGTACTGCAAAAGATTAAAATTTAATCAAAATCACACAACATTGATAGAGCCCCGCACAATAGGCTCAATTAAATAGTGAGATTCATTGCTCCCAAGTGTTTTGTATACCTAAATCATATGCCAGAGGATTCCAGTTTTGACACCTTTTAGTAGTACGCAACAAAGTAGTACGCAACAAAGGTCTCAATCAAGCCAACGTACAATTCGCAAACATTGGTACACACCACCAACCAGAAAATCACCATCTGATTCTCGTCTCAGCGGAATAGAGCAAGGAAATGGGAACACCCCCCCCCCATCAAGAGTTCTCCAAACCGCTAATAATGGCTCACCAGATAATCTTAATAAAAGAGCTGACTTGCGACAAACGCGTAAAGTTATTGGTACTGGGTCTGGTAGTGGTCCTGGTACTGGTACTGGTACTGGAATTCGTAAACATAATTACATACCATCCGGAAAATATTCATACGGTAATCTTAACCCCCAAGGCAATACGAGCAACTCATCCACCCCCCAAAGACATCAAGATACTTATGGTTCTCGTCTCAACGGAACAGAACACGGAAATGGGAACACACCCCCCACATCAAGAATTCGACCAAGCGCCATTAATGGCTCACGAGACAATCTTAAGAAAGGAACTAACCTTCAACAAGTAAATACACATCAAGCACACCACGATCAAAAATTTAACCAACAATCCGAAAGATCACCATCTAGTAATCGTAATCATCATAACCAAGGCAATAAGAGCTACCCATTAAATAATTTGGCTTTTCTACAAAGAACCGATAGTGACAGAAGTATTGACTCGACGGATGCGGTTGCAAGCTCGCAAAATGAAGAAACAACTCAGGAAACCAGCAACTCAGATAAAAGTGTAGATAGCAGCAGCTCAAAAAATAGCGCATCGCCTCTAGCATCGCCTCTAGCATCGCCTCTAGATGTATTGAAAAGTTTTGGTTACGAACCTATAAAAATTAAAGAAGATGGAGATTGCCTATTTACCTCTTTAGGAAGGATCTATGCCACCCCCCTAACAGACGCCTATATAACTAAAGAAATAGACGGTAATAATACAGGAAAGGACATTAAAGACTTATCAGAAAACTCACCGTTTAAAAGTGAAAATGATAAAGATGTAGCAACAGCCTTAAAAAATTGGCTGTTACAACATCAAAATTTACAACCAGACCGGATAAAGAAACAGGTTGGATATCATGATTTAGAATCTTGCTTTAGTGAAATCATAGGTGAACGAGATAATTCACCCGAAAAAATTTCGACTGCCCTCAAGTCTTTTATCGATCCAAATAAAACGACAAATTACAACAGCAATGAAGCTGACCTTTTTAATCCATTTATTATGAAACTGGTATCAAATGATTGCGATCCAAGATCGGAGCTATTAAAGTTAGAACAATTTGTAGATAAACAAGGGAACCCCCAAAAAGACTTGTTTGACCTACAAGATGTCTCAAAAGATAATACCGCTGTAAGTGTAAAAAACAGCTTAGAATCATTAAAAATAAGTTTTGATTCATTAAACGATCCTAATCAACTTCCAGAATTTATATTACTACAAAAATCATACCCAAGTGGTTTTGAAGCTGGAAACCACTTCTCTATTCTCAAACGAAACAACCTCGGCTAACCTCTAAAAGCATCTGCAACCTAAAACCAACCGCAAGATGCAAATCATGCCCCACTAATGAAAGTTTATTCACAACATCCCATAACCACCCCTTTAAAAGCCCTGTATCCTGAGTAAACATTGCCTTCAACCAACGCAAACGGTAGCATTAGGCTAATTAGAAACAAATTGTAACAATACTAAGTATTGTTACGAGACAAAAAAACACGTTATTCTGCTCCAGATTAATACTAATAAATATATTACTTAGGCCATTATCATGCTGAATTGTAAGCGATTATTATGTTTGCTCATTATCAGTCATATCAGTTTTCTCTCATCATTTACCTTGTCTACTCCATCTGCAGCTGAAACAGATAACAATTTAGTTCTTCTATTAAGATTTAACATTCCAAAAGAACACATTGAAGGCAAAATCTCTGGAAGAAAAGCCGATGTCTCTATCAAACCAAGCTCTGGCATTTCTTTTCATGGAAAACTAGATGACCCTCATGACGATAACACGCACTACGCGTATGAAATCACAGACCGAACGCAGTCTTACAAATTCACTTTCACACCCAACGGTTACCCTAAAACTGTTTTTACGTTTGATGCGACAGCGATTCCTGAAACTCGATCTTATAAATACCAATTGGTTGAATTTGATCTGAATAATCTGCCTAATGGCTCCACATACCACGATGGGGATCCGAATAAATGCAAATCGAGGCGCATTTTAAAAGACGCAAACGGCCAATGCGTAAATAGATGCCGCTCAGGGCAAAAAAATGATGGCGGTTTTTGTGTTGCCTCCAAACCAGGATCAGGTGGTGACTCAGGTGAAGAGCCTAGCTCAGATGACGGCCCTGGCTCTCCCCCAAACACAAACCTTTCCAACGGCAGTCGCAACCACGGCGGCACCCCAGCAAACTGCAGCTCCGGCCTCATCAAAAGCAATCAATGTACTGCCAGCTGTGGCAATCGATACACCAATGTGGGGGGCTTTTGTTTAAATGATGACGATAACGACGGCCGCCCCAATACCTCAGATAACTGCCCTTCAGTCCCCAATTTCAACCAACAAGATTCAAACGGCGACAACATAGGTGATGCTTGTGAAGATAGCGATCGCGATGGTTTTTATGATGCTTCGGATAACTGCCCTAACACACCACAAAGAAACCAAGCAGACAGCGATCAGGACGGACTTGGCAACGACTGCGATCTTTGTCCAAAGCTTAGCAGTTCTGACAATAACGACTTTGACAGCGACGGCATAGGCGACGCCTGTGATGATGACATTGACGATGATACCTACCTAAATACAGAAGATGCGACCCCCCTGGATGCATTCCCATTTGATCCCTTTGAGTGGTTTGATACAGATCTTGATGGCATTGGTAACAACGCCGACTTAGACGATGATAACGATGGCATCATCGATACGTTTGAGCTTGACAACGATGGAGACAATGATGGTCTTATCAATCGTCTCGACACTGATAGCGATGAAGACGGCCTCTTTGATGTAATTGAATCAGGCTCAGACCTATTAGACCTGAATAACGATGGTCAGCTGGATGGGTTTATTGATGCAAATAACGATGGCTTGCACGACGCCATCAGCCCCAACTTCGTGCCACGCGATTTCGATGAAGATGGATCACCGGATTACCTCGATACTGACAGCGATAACGATGGCTTTAGAGACGCCCCGTACGACTGCTTTATTGACCGTTTTGACGACTTCCCTTTAAACCCAAATGAGTACAAAGACACCGATTGCAACCTGATCGGCGATAATTCCGAAGACGACCCTGATGGCGATGGCATTGGCAATGACATCGATCTGGATGATGACAATGATTGTATTCCCGACCTTCTTGAAAATACACTATCGCCCGCAAGAAACGATGATCAAGCCAATGATTTTGATCAAGACGGTATACCCAATCGAATCGACCTCGATTCCGACAATGATTTAATAGCCGACTTCACCGAAGCCGGCTGTGACATTACGATAGATTCCGTCAATAATTTTTTCCGCATTCAAGCCTTTATTGATACCAACCGAGATGGGCTCCATGATCTCATTCAACCCGAGCAAACTCCGGCTAATACCGTTGAAACCACACCACCGGATTTCCTTAATAATGACAGCGATAATGATGGCATTAGCGATGCTTTCGAAGCGTCGACAGCCCCGTTTGGTTGTGAAGCCGATATCTTCTCAACCTCTGCAAACATACAAGACTCCGAGCTCCCTGTTGGCACTCAACCCAACGGCATTTTTGGTACCATCATTCTCGCCCCATTAAATACTGATGGTGTTGACTTGCCTGACTATCTGGACCTGGATAGTGATAACGATGACGTTAATGACAACCAAGACGCCTTCCCTCGGGACCCAGATGAGCACGAAGATACAGATCAAGATTGCATTGGCAATAATCAAGACGATGACGATGACGGCGACACCATTCCAGATGCTATCGAAGGTTTCGAAAGCATTGACACAGACCTAGATGGGATTCCTGACAGCCTAGATACAGACACTGACAATGACGGTATTTTGGATATTAATGAAGCCGGTGCGCCTGGGTCTACCAGCCGAAATTTCATACCTTTAGATGCCGATGGTGACGGTATCCCCGACTTTAGAGACAGCCTCAACCCAGAAGCAGCTGAACCACAAACCTTAAGAGTATCCAAAAGCTCCAGCGCCTTAAAGCATTTCTACTTCTTAGGGTTAGGCGCTCTGCTCTTGTTCCGAAGGAAAATCGGAACAAGATAATAACTCAAAAAATTAACTTAAACGATTACTAGAATAAAACCGCCAAAGCCTCTTGGACAGTTTGAACACCGACCAACGTCACTCCTTCAGGAACTTCACTACCTTTTAGGTTGGCTTTGGGCATGATGACTTTTTTAAATCCATGCTTGGCCGCTTCCATCATCCGCTCTTGCCCGTTGGCGACAGGGCGCACTTCACCTGCCAAACCAATTTCCCCTAACACCAAGCAATCTCGAGGCACCTTCACATTTTTAAAGCTCGACACCATGGCAAATACCAAAGCCAAATCAATACTGGTTTCTAAGGTTTTCAGCCCACCCACCAAATTAATAAACACATCCTGATCAGCGATAAACACACCGGCTTGTTTATTTAAAACCGCCAACAACAGCGTCAAACGATTACCATCAACCCCCAAAGAAACTCGGCGCGGTGGGCCGCCATGCCCCCCATCCACCAAAGCTTGTACTTCGACCAGTAACGCCCGACTCCCCTCCCAGACAGCCGATATTACCGACCCCGAGGCTTCCGGTATGGTTTGGGATATAAACAAAGCACTGGGGTTTTTAACCGGCATCAAACCAACGTTCATCATGGCAAAAACACCAATTTCATTCACAGCTCCAAAGCGATTTTTTTGGCTGCGTAAAATTCGAAACCGATGACTTTGGCTAGACTCCAACAACAGCGAACAATCAATAATATGCTCTAACACTTTAGGCCCCGCCAACATACCCTCTTTAGTGACGTGCCCCACTAAAATCACCGTCACTTGCAACTGCTTGGCCATACGCGTTAACACAGCAGCACACTCACGCACCTGAGCCACACTGCCCGGTGCCGAAGACAGCTCATCCATATGCACCACTTGAATACTGTCTACCACAACCACTTGCGGTTTTATTTTCTCAACCAGACTTAATATGTTCGCCAGACGCGTCTCGGCGACCAACTGCAATTGATCGGCTTGCACTTCTGTTCGCTTAGCCCGCAAAGCCACTTGCTGTAAGGATTCTTCCCCAGTAATGTACAAACACGTATGAGATTTAGAGAGCGCACCTAATGTCTGTAACAGCAAGGTACTTTTACCCGCCCCAGGATGACCGCCCATCAACACCACAGAACCCGGCACCAACCCACCACCAAGGACACGATCCAGTTCGCTGTTGGCCGTGGTAATACGACTGGTTTCAAAGATGGGAATATTGGATAATGAAAATACTTCACCCGATTGATCACCCGCATACCCCACACGAGGACTCTGACTGGCACTCGAGCTCACTGATTTTTGCTTTGGAAAACGCATTTCCTGAAGCGTATTCCAAACGCCACAAGCAGGACACTGTCCTTGCCATTGCGCCGTTTCACCGCCACAATCTTGACACACAAACACTGATTTCGTTTTAGCCATAACCTCTACTCCCAACACCTTGGCAAACGAGACGTTAATCGACAAAAAAGCTCATAACTGATCGTACCAGCGCGCTTAGCCACCTCATCAACAGACACGTGAGATCCCCACAACTCCACTTCACTGCCAATCTCAGCCGATGGAATGCCCGTGACATCTATCGTGATCATATCCATCGAAACCCGCCCTACTAATTGCGCTGTTTGTCCGGACACAAAAACCGGCGTGCCTGTGGGCGCATGACGCGGATAACCATCGCCATAACCAATCCCCACCACTGCGACGCGCACATTTTCAGAAGCCACAAACTGTGCCCCATAACCCACTGACTCTCCAGGGTTCAATTCTTGAATGGCAATGATACGCGCCACCAACGTCATTACAGGTTGTAATCCATAGTGTGCGGCTGAAACATCAGGCGAAGGTGATCCGCCGTATAACATAATCCCAGGGCGAAGCCATTCTTGGGGCTTTTCATGCGACGAATCTTTGGGATGAGTTAACCGCTCTGAAAAGTTCAAAACCAACCCCGAATTGGCCACACTGCGCGCCAAACCCCGACATTGATTTTCTATCTGAGAAAATAAACTCAATTGCTGTTGGACGGACGGATGACCCGGCTCATCGGCACACGCCATGTGCGTCATCAAAACGACAGAGTCTATTATGCTCAGCTGCTTCAATCGACGATAAACTTCAGCAACCCGAACACTCGAAAAGCCCAATCGGTTCATACCCGTATTGACCTTCAACCATACTTTCATCGAATCAGATACAAACTCTTGTTTTAATGCTTCAAGAAAAGCTAATTGGTACTCACTGTGAACCACCAAATCACACTTCAGTGACACGGCCCGCTCACACTCTTCCCGATCAAAAACCCCTTCTAGAATCAAGATGGGCTCTGTGATTCCAGCCTCTCGCAAAACTTGAGCTTCACACAAAACAGCCACAGCAAACGCCTTGGCACCAGCGCTTAGCAGGGTTTTAGCCACAATGACCGCACCATGACCATACCCATTGGCTTTAATGACAGGAATAATGTGTTTTTCTGAAGCACGCTCTTTACTTGAAATACACTGTTTAACAACCGCAAAGTTAGCTTTTAAAGCCTCATGGGATAGACGAATTTCAGCGCCGCGAGACATGCTTTAAATAAACTCCTCAAAAGACCTCGTCATGCCGTTCTTGACACGGCATCCAGGGCAAGAGGCACAAACGGTAAACCTAAAAACCATGAGCAAGATTTTCAAACTTGGTGTATTTGCCTAAGAACGCCAAGCGCACCGCACCGATAGGACCATTCCGTTGCTTACCAATAATGATCTCTGCAATACCTTTGTCCGGGCTGTCTTCGTTATAAACTTCATCACGGTAAATAAACGCGATCAAATCCGCATCCTGCTCAATCGCACCTGACTCCCGCAGATCCGACATCACCGGACGCTTGTTTGGCCGCTGTTCCAAACCGCGATTTAACTGAGACAACGCAATAACAGGCGTTTCTAACTCTTTTGCCAACGCTTTCAAAGAACGAGAGATTTCAGAAATTTCCGCCACACGGCTTTCGGATCCAGGCACTTGCATCAGCTGCAAATAATCAATCAAGATTAACGCTATTTCACCGTGTTCACGATAAACGCGCCGGGCGCGCGCCCTGACTTCAGACGGAGATAAAGCCGGGGTGTCATCAATAAACATTTTTTGTTCCGCAAGAATACTGATCGCCGAATTCAACCGCGGCCAATCGTCTTCTTTCAACTTACCGGTTCGAATCGCCCCCTGATCAATACGCCCCAGGGATGCCAACATCCGCATCACCAAAGATTCCGCCGGCATCTCCATACTGAAAACCAACACGGGTTTCCCCGATCGTACCGCCGCATTTTCACAAATATTCATCGAAAAAGTGGTTTTACCCATGGACGGTCGGCCAGCAACAATCACTAAATCACCGTTTTGCAAGCCAGAGGTCATTTCATCGAGATCATCAAACCCCGTTGATAACCCTGTAATCGCCTCATCCGAATTAAACAGCTCATCGATTTTATCAACCGCCAAAGACAATAAAGGCTTGATCGCGCGCGGCCCACTTTGTTGCGTCTCCCGTGATTCCGCAATTTCAAACACCTTGCGCTCAGCATAATCCAGCAACTCACTGCTGGTTCGGCCCTCAGGAAAAAATGCTTTATCGGCGATGTCTTGACTGACATCAATCAACCCCCGCAGCAAAGCCCGCTCACGAACAATCTTAGCGTAAGCAATGATGTTAGCCGCACTGGGTGTGTTTTGCGCCAACTCAGCAAGGTACGCAACACCACCCACCTGCTCAGTTTTTCCTTGGCTATCCAGCGCCTCAGAAACGGTCACCACATCCATTGGCTCAGCCGCCTCGGCCAACCGCCCCAAGGTTTCAAAAATGATTTGATGCTCCGGACGATAAAAATCCACGCCAGAGACTTGCCCTGCAATATCATCCCAACGACGATTGTGCATCAGCAAGCCACCCAATATGGCTTGCTCCGCTTCAATCGAGTGAGGGGGGATTTTTATTTGATCGAGCTTAAGATCATTAACAAAAGAGGTGCTGCTGAAAGCAGGAGGTGAGACCTCTGGCTCTTGATCCGAGCCGGGTGTCGCACCCTCTGTAGGAAAAGTTTCTACTAAAGCTGAAGGCGCTTCAAATGTAGCTGAAGGCTCTTCAAATGCAGCTGAGGGCTCTTCAAGTGTAACTGAGGGCTCTTCTATTATAGCTGAGGGCTCCAGCGCAACCGCATCATATTCATCCAGAACCGCTGCACTGGTTTCAGAATGATCTTCCTGATCATCCATGTATTTTGACCTCTACTGTTCCGCTACAACAGACAAGCTCAGTGTTGCAGCAACATCTGTCAGCAACTGCACTTTCACTTCATAGTCACCAATTTGGCGAATAGCCCCATCCGGCATTTTCACTTCACTTTTATTCAACTCTTTCCCCAAGGCATTAACGGCTTCAGCAATATCACGCGTACCAATAGAACCAAAGAGTTTGCCGCCTTCGCCGACCATGGCGGTAATGGATACGCCTTGGCTCTCTAAATCGGCCTTTCTTGCTTCCGCTTTTGCTTTAGCCGCATCAGCCTTCGCCTGCAATTCGGCTTTGCGCTCTTCAAAATAAACTAAGTTATCCTGAGTAGCCGGCAGAGCTTTACCTTGTGGAAATAAAAAATTACGACCAAAGCCGCCTTTAACATTCACCACATCACCGAGCTCACCTAATTTACGTATTCTTTCTAATAAAATGACTTTCATACCTGACACCCTCAACTAAAAAATTAAATTCAATTTACCGCAAGTTTTTTTCTTAAATTCAAAAAACTATCAAACATCCCTACTATAACGACCAAGGGGTGTGTAACAGGCAACGATACAAAAAAAGCCAGTCGCCAACCTGTGTTTATCTGCCTTTCGACAAACCACCAAACCACCACGGCTAAACCCGCTAAAAACAAGGGCACCCTAATCAGCTGAGCCAATGGTGCCCAGTCTTTTACAAAAAAGATCAAGCTTAAGTACCCCAGCAACAGCGCAATCACAACAGGTGGCACAAATTGCAAACTCAAGAACTCCTTTTTAAAACCTCCTGGATTGTACAACTTTGATTGCCACCACCGCGCCAAAAACAAAGCCAAACACGCTTTAAATGCCACAGCCCAAGCCACACTTTCCATCGCCAGATGAACCAAGTTTTGATCTTGCCAAGCCGTCACCACCGATTCTGACAACTGCGCTTCAAAAGCTTCATAAAACAGGCGGTAGTTCTCAATAATGGGATCAAACACACCCGAAGCCAGCAGACTCGTCAACATCAAACCAACAAAAGCGGCTAAGGTTAATGTCAATAACGCCCAATCTAATCGTACAGTCACCCTCAAAACATTAACGGAAACAATGACAACCAAGGCCGCAATAACATCGATCAGCTGAAACAACATACCTGGGATCAATTGCGTCATTAAGGCGGCTAATCCAGCCAATCCCGCACCGAAAACACCCTGCCTTAAACCAATCAACCCAATAATCGACAGACTGAGCCAGCTGGTCCAAGGGTGAATAAAAAAAGCAGCCGCCAACAGAGGCCCTTGCCAAGGTCCCGACATCACAAAACGCGCAAGCGAAACCAGCACCGTCATCTCAACGTATCTTATTACACTTAAATTAATGCATATCTGAATACGGCAACAACGCAATGTAGCGAGCGCGCTTTATTGCGGTCGAAAGCTGGCGCTGGTACCGGGCTTTTGTGCCAGTAATACGGCTGGGCACAATTTTACCGGTTTCAGATATGTAGTTCTTTAAAGTAGCCACATCTTTGTAATCAATTTCACTGACGCCATCCGATGTAAAACGGCAAAACTTTTTACGGCGACTGAATTTAGCCATGCTTAATACTCTCCTAGTATCCTAATATATTGATAGTCTGCTTATCTATAGCTATGAACATAACAAGCAAACATTTACGAACGAATAAAGTTAACGAACGGAACGACTGTTTATTCTGTCGTCGTTTCAGTAACAGGTTCTTCTTCAACTGCACTCTCACGACGTTCGCGATAAGAGCTCTCCCCAGAATCTCTGCTGGGTCGCTCTTTTTCTTCGGGGTTACGCAGCATCAAGGATTCACCAGTAATAGGGCCTTTAGTGTTTAATACCAGCGTTCTGATAACCGCATCATTAAATTTAAACGAGCTATTCAACTCATTCAGTGTCTCAGTCGAACACTCGATATTGAGCAAAACATAATGCCCTTTATGAATTTTATTAATGGGGTAAGCAAATTGACGACGACCCCAATCTTCATATCGGTGAATCTGACCACCTTGGGACGTAATTTGATTTTTGTATTTTTCGACCATTTGTGACACTTGCTCACTTTGATCAGGGTGAATAATAACCACTATTTCGTAATGTTTCATAAATTGATAACCTTTTTAAAGCTCCTTTGGAAAAAGCCAAGGCGCGAAAAAACTCAATATTAACAATAAAAACAATGAGTTACTTCACTCCTTGACAGGAACACCCCGAGCTAACACCCAGAGCGGATGCGTATTGTACGCTGTTTGTATGGTTTTTGTGAAGAGCGAACAAAAGGATTCACAACGCTTTGCAACAAGCCTCACACCAATTGTGACACCAACAGCGCTGATAAAGCGTTAAACTCGACACTAAAATTTGGCAAATATATTGGATAACCAACTGACGCATGCAACAACAATGAAACGAACCTTTTTTTTCATCAACCACTTAACAATCAGCCTGACGCTGAGCGCCCTCTTTTTATTAAGTCATGCGCATGCTATTGAAGTGGGCGACCGGGCACCTGAGCTGGTGTTACCCGACATCATCACTGGCAAAAAAGTACGATTATCCCCCTTACACCAGAATAAAAACCTAGCAATCCTGTTTTGGTCCAATTGGTGCCGATCCTGCCCTCAAGAGCTCGATTTTATCTCAGATCTACAAAATGAATACTTAAGTGAAATCCTTAAGGTAATCAGCATCAACCTGGATGAAGAGGTCTCCGACGCCTACGAAACCTTACAACTTAAGCAGCACCCATCACACAGAATTCTTCATGATCACGAGAACTTATCGATAAGGCATTACGAACTAAGAGATTTACCTGCATTAGTCTTAATTGACCCGACAGGACGCATTAGCGTGAAAGAAGCCGGGTACAGAAAAAAGGACAAACAACGCGTTAAAGATTTAATCAGAAGCAAACTCACCATTAAGGCTCAACGAGAAGTCTGGCTAGAACAAAAAGCACGCGCAGAAAAGCAACTGGAACGATTAAGACAAATCAACAGCACTCAATTTGGCATCACCAATTTACCAATCCAGCCCATTCACTCACCAACCAAAGAAGTAGCAACCCCGCTGGATATTTTGGATTATTAACCAAGCTAATTATGCGCGCTTTATCAAACTCACCACATCCAACACATCATCAAAAACAAACTCATCCGTTCGACAATCTCGGTCCAACTCCACAATCCCTTGCAAAATGACCTCGTCAGAAAAATGCCGTAATGTCGACACAAACCTCTGTCGCAGCAACTCAAAATAAGCATTTTTGGATATTCGAACCGGAAAGGAAAAACCAGAGAGCCTCGTTTCAAAACCACACGACTCGGCCAAAGTCGTCACCGTCTCTACAGGAAACACCTCATGCGAAAACACCTGTCGAGCCGCCTGAAACATGGGCAGACTCAACTCAGTCGGCATTAATAACACCAGCGCACGCCCACCGGGTTTCAAGCAACGCTTTAACTGCATCAACAACGCTTCTCGATCAGGCTCGGGCACGAGGTGAAAGACTTGCTTAAGCAGAACCCCATCAAAAATTGCATCAGGCTGCTGATCCAGGTATTCAAGCGCACCGACCTGCTTAAATCGCACACCCGAACCACCTTGGTCATCAAAACCATCCGTGACATCGATGGCTTCAACCGGATTAACCAGTCGGTTTGCGTCAGCAAATGCCTGCGAAATTGCCCCACGACCACAACCGATATCCAACACACGATGAGAAGCCTGCACTTGAAAACAGTCTGAAAGTACCTTAACAGCATAGTTAATATAAGCTTTAGAACCAATCCAGCTGTCTTTATCCCAGTTTGGCGTCGTAATAACCGCCTCCATCAGAAAAAGGTTTGGCCCGCAATGCTTTCAATTTGCTGAACCCGCTTTAAGTGGGCTGCCACCTCAGCCTCATCGGCTTTAAGAATAACGAGAGGCGCACGATCACTTGATAACGGTTGAACCACGATATCACTATGAGCCGCTTGACTTTGATCTGAATCGTCTGATCCAGTTCCAAAATCTATCATCACCTGGCCGCCGGTCATGGCCAGATAGACATCCGCCAAAATTTCAGCGTCTAACAAAGCACCGTGCAAATCACGACCTGAATTATCGACCTCATAGCGTTTGCAAAGCGCATCGAGGTTATTGCGCTGCCCTGGGTGCTTATTCCGCGCCAACATCAATGAATCAGTGATTTTGCAGCGCGCATCCAACAAAGGGCAACTGGCATCCAACAGCCGCAACTCATGATTTAAAAACCCAACATCAAAGGGCGCGTTATGAATAATCAATTCCGCCCCCTGAACAAACTCCAAAAAGGCCTGAACCACCGATTCAAATAACGGTTTATCGGCTAAAAATTCATTGGTAATACCGTGCACATCAATGGCACCCTGCTCCACCTCACGGCCGGGATTCAAGTACTGATGGTAATGCCGCCCTGTCAACCGACGATTCACCAACTCAACACAACCAATCTCAATAATTTTATGCCCTTCAGAAGGCTCCAAACCAGTGGTTTCAGTATCCAGAACTATTTGTCGCATGTTAAAGATCGTTCCAATCCAAGGTTAGCCAATCGATCGGCCTTTTCATTGCCGGGATCACCCGCATGGCCTTTTACCCAGCGCCATTCCACTTGGTGTTGTGATGTTAATGCATCAAGAGTCTGCCAAAGATCTTTATTTTTAACCGGCGATCTAGAAGCCGTCACCCAACCCTTCTTTTTCCAACCATGAATCCACTGGGTGATGCCATTTTTCACATAAGTCGAATCCGTATGCAACACTACATTCGATCCAGGTTTTAAAGATTCCAACCCCTTAATCGCCGCCATCAACTCCATCTTATTGTTAGTGGTCTCTGCCGCACCGCCACACAAGGTTTCATCACCCGACGCAAGCTGCAACAAAACCCCCCAGCCGCCAGGGCCAGGATTACCACGACAAGCCCCATCGGTATACATTACAACCGTTTCCATAAGCCCAGCACTTCCAGTAATTTACAAACCAGCTCTTCCAGTAATTTACAAAATAGGAAGACTACCGGTTTCTAGGAATCCGACGCAAATACTTTACATCACTAATTTTTTTTGTCTGACGATTTTAAGTGAGCCGAAGGTGACGTACTGGAAGCTTGAGGCGTTGCAATCGGTCGCATACCAGCACCTTGAAAACGCCCGCTGACAATAGACCAACGAGGCTTCACCGGGGTAATCATCGTCTGACGTTTTTTCGCACTCAGCACATAGACTCCCCCTAAAGGATTTAAAACACCGGAGAGCCAAGAGCGCCATGCGGACACCGGCCCACCCTCTTGCCGATCCACAGACGAGCGATGAGCCATGCTGGGCAATAAACGAAACCGCGTTTCCAAGGGTGAAACATCGAAATTCAACAACTGCAGCCAATCCGTCACTCGATACGGACTCCAAAAACGTGCCAGCCAGGGCATATCTTGTTTAAAACGCCCTTTCCCCAATAACAGCCTTGCAATACCCCACAAGCTGAACGGGTTAAAACCAACAATGATGACACCGCCGCCAGGGACCAACACTCGGTCCACTTCTCGCAACAACTGATGCACATTATCCGTCATGTCCAAACTATGTTGCAAAATTAACAAATCAACCGAATGCTTTTTAAAAGGCAAACTTTGAGCCGACGCTTGCAAACAAGGCCAAACAACGGGCTTTTGCTTGATGCCTTCAGGCACCACATGATAACAACGTTTGATCGGGGTAAAATCGTTCAACGGCACACTGAAAGCCGGCCCCAAATGCACAAGGAAATAACCGAAATATTGGGGCAACAAATGCCGAATCAACTGCATTTCTTCGCCTAAAATTTGCTTGCCAACCGGCTGCTGAAACCAGTCTTCCAAACGCTGCTTTAAACCCTGCGAACGCTCACCGCTCTTATGCATCATCGAAACACTTCCAGCTCAGTTTAAAAACCAAATTTCAATCAGTTACTGCAAACCATTGTTAAAAGCTTAACATCAAACCAAGCAAGCGTTAGCTTGGCATACTGTTAACTTTTAATTTCATCTTTTTTACTATAGCAACTTATACTAACAACCTATCCTCAGTATACTAGCAACCTACCCCCCATAACCGCGATAATGAACTACTTTCAATAAGCTAGCCCACTCTTTTCTAAATTATTAATCCAGCTTTCGATAACTTTATGACCAACAAACACTCACCTGAAAAACCCAGCCTCTCACCTGAAAAATCCACCCATGACATTCAGTTTTACCCCATCCCGGCTTTTCAAGACAACTACCTCTGGCTGATCTGGCAACCCAGCTCCAAGCAAGCCTATATTGTTGATCCAGGCTGTGCTAAATCCGCTTTAAACGCGCTTGAAGAACGTGAGCTTAATTTAAAAGGCATTTTGATCACCCACCATCACCCTGACCACATTGGTGGCATCGAAACGCTTGTTAACACATTCCACTGCCCTGTTTGGGGCCCAAAAAACGAAAGCATTCCTTGCTGCACCACAAAGCTTCAAGAAGGAGACAAAGTCACCTTAACATTTGAAGACAACATCACCCAAGAATGGGTCGTTATGGATGTCCCCGGTCATACCCAAGGTCATATTGCTTATTTTTTAAAGTCTGCCAACGAGTCCCCTAAATCCAACGAACCCTCTAAGCTACTCTGTGGCGACACCTTATTTTCAGCCGGTTGCGGACGCTTACTGGGTGGCACGGCCGAGCAACTGCACCACTCACTGCAACGCATTGCCAACTTACCCGACAACACCGTCGTTTTTTGCACCCACGAATACACCCAAGCCAACCTCGCTTTTGCCAGAGCCGCAGACCCAAACAATAGCACCATCATAAACCACCAAGAACACGTCCAAAAAATCAGAAGCCAAAACCAACCAACATTGCCAACCACCATTGGACAAGAAAAACAGCTCAACCCCTTTTTAAGGTGTGACCAGCCAAGCATTCAACAGCAAATCCACCAACAGCCCGAAATCCAAACCATTAACAACCCAACAACAGCCGACTATTTTGCAGCCCTTAGACAATGGAAGGACCGCTTTTAAACCCATAGATTAAACACAGCCCAGCCCACACAAAACAAAAAAATAAAAACCCTCGACTTAATAACCCTCTCAAGATCCGATTGACTTAAGCCGCAATTCTTTTAAGATCTGTTGACTTCTCTCAGTGCCTCTATCGCATCCTTTATGAGCAAAATAGCCAACATGACTAAGCTACTCCTACTGTTTTTTGTACTCGGAGTATTTTCTGGCTGCAGCTACTTAGAACAAAATGCCAAACGTAACATCCCTCCTAATTTAGAAGCCCTCAAAAAAGAAACAGCCCACACAACAACTGATGCCTCAAACCGCACTCTCAACTTGGATGATGGTCGACACAACTTTGACCACCTGCCGCCTAAAGATAACACCAAATACTCGGACAACCACACAGGCAACCCAAATGACATATGGACACGCATTCGAAGCGGGTATCAAATAGATATCAGCAACAATAATCGACGAGTCCGTAAACATCGGCGCTGGTACATTAAACACGACACCTATCTCAATCAAGTGCTCACCCGCTCAGAACCCTACCTCCATCACATCGTAGAAGAAATAGACAAACGCAACTTGCCAATGGAGCTGGCTTTATTACCCGTGATAGAAAGTGCATACGATCCTTTTGCCGTTTCCCGCTCCAAAGCAGCCGGTCTATGGCAATTTATTCCAAAAACAGGCAAAGGCTTTGGCCTAAAACAAAACTGGTGGTACGACGGACGGCAAGACGTGATTGCCTCTACCGATGCTGCACTCACCTATTTACAACAATTACACAAACGGTTTGATGACTGGGAGCTGGCTTTAGCGTCTTACAACGCCGGTCAGGGAACCGTCGCGCGAGCCATTAAGAAAAGCACCAAGCGACGCAAACACCACCTCCCCAGTTTCTGGAACTTAAAGTTATCCGATGAAACCACAAACTATGTCCCGAAATTTATCGCCATTGCTCAGATCATCAAAAATCCAAAGCAATACCGCATTCAGTTGCCTCCAATTGCAAACCAGCCACAATTCATCACCGCGCAACTGCCCCACCAAGTTGATCTGTCTCATATTTCGGAAGTACTGGACGTAAAGCCCGAAAACTTGCTCAAACTAAACCCAGGGTTTAAGCGCGGCTTTTCAGATCCGAGAGGGCCTCACCGCTTTCTCACCCCCATCCACAAAGCAAACGCTTTACAGGCCGCATTGCCACAACTGCGCGCTAAAAAACAGTTTGCCAGCTGGGCCCCCTACAAAATCAAGTCCGGAGACACGCTCAGCCAAATTGCCCGACGACACAACACAAACGTCAAAAGCTTGCAGAAATTTAATCGCCTTAACACCCACTTTATCCGCAAAGGGCAAACCATCTTGGTTCCCAAATCAATAACCCAACCTACCTTGCAATCTAAAAGCATTGCCCAAACCCAAAACAGTGCGCCACACCCAAAGACCGCCTCACTATCCAACACACCATTGACAAAAAATGTGGCAGCAACAAAAAATGCACAAGCACATGTTGTGGTACCCGGCGACACCTTGTGGGGCATCAGCCGCCAATACCAAGTTCCGATTAAGCAAATCAAAAAGCTCAACCCTGAAACCGATAACCGCAGCCTAAAAATTGGCGAAAAAATTCAATTGATCGCAATTTCCCCCCACGCTCAAATCGCAACTAACCAATACCAAGTTCAACCCGGTGACTCCCTTTACCGCATCGCGAAACAGTTTTCCGTTTCAATCCCCACATTAATGACAGCCAATAACTTAGCCGAGCAAACCATCTTAATGCCTGGACAAATGCTGAATGTACCCACTAAATCACCTTAGCCATACTGTTACCCATAGTCATACTGCTACCCATAGCCATACCGTTTCATGCACTCACAAATGGCCTATTTTTCTAGTTCTGATCACCGCTCTGATGCTAACAGCCTCGCTGCAAGCCGCCACTGAGAAACACCATGGCTTTGCACTCTATGATCAACTCAAATACCCCCAGAACTTCACCCATTTTGAGTTCGTAAACCCAGCAGCCCCCAAAGGCGGCAAGCTCAAATTAATGGGCGTCGGCACCTTTGATTCGCTTAACCCCTATCAACTCAAAGGCATCAGCCCTTGGCGTACCCCGGGCCTACATGTCTACGGGTTTGGACAGCTGCACGACACCTTACTGGCTGGCACCGGTAGCCTACGCCCCTCGGGTGATGAACCCAGCAGTGCTTATGGTCTGATCGCCAACCATCTCAGTTACCCCAAAGACCATTCTTGGGTGGTGTTTCATCTAAACCCAAAAGCCCAGTTTCACGACGGCCACCCCATTACAGCCGAAGACGTTATTTTTTCATTCAATACCCTCACCCAAGACGGCCACCCCAGATTCCAACTAACCTACAAAGACATCGAGTCCGTCACTACAACACACCCCCATAGTGTTAAGTTCACCTTTAAAACCCCCAACAACAGGGCGTTAATCTTGAGAGCAGGCGAGCTGCCCATTCTGCCTAAGCATTTTTTTGAAAAACAACCCTTCTCAAAAACCGGCCTAACACCCATTTTGGGCAATGGTCCTTATCGGGTCGCTAGCGTCCAACCTGGGAAAACCTTAGTTTTGGAGCGCGTCAAAAACTACTGGGCTGCAGACCTGCCGGTGAACAAAGGCCGTTATAACTTCGATACCGTACAAATCGATTTTTATCGCGATTCAGCCATTGCTTTCGAAGCCTTCAAAGCCGGCCATTACGACGTGCACCTTGATTACGTTTCCAAAAACTGGACGCAAAACTACGGGTTCCCAGCCTTAAAAAAAGGGGATGTGGTCAAACGAGAAATTTCGCACCAGCAACCACAAGGTAGCCAAGCCTTTTTCTTTAATACTCGACGCGCACTCTTTAAAGACAAACGTGTCCGTGAGGCCATTGGCTTGATGTTTGATTTTGAATGGAGCAATCAAGTGTTGTTTAACAACGCCTATCAACGCAGCTTAACCTACTTCCCCAACAGCCCCCTTGGCGCAACCGGTTTACCCAACCCCCAAACACTGAAAGCTCTCGCCCCGTTTAAAGACCAGCTACCTGAACAATTATTTCAAGCCGCTTTTAAATTACCCATCACTGATGGCAGTGGCAATATTCGCGCTCAAAAGCGTAAAGCCTTACAGTTATTAAAAACCGCAGGCTGGGAAATCAAAAACAATCAATTAATCTCCAAAACAACACAGCAGCCTTTTAAATTTGAACTGGTGAACCAACACAGCGCATCATTAGGGCGCGTCATTACCCCGTTTCAAAAAAATCTTTCCTCCATAGGTATTGAGCTCTCCATTCGCATGGTCGATGCGGCCCAATACAAAACGCTATTAGATGCTTTCGATTACGACATGACTATTTATGTATTGCCTCAATCGCTTTCCCCTGGGCAAGAGCTGCGACAATACTTCCACAGCGAAGCCGCTAAAACGCCCGGCAGCCGCAATTACGCTGGGATAAATAATGCAATTGTCGACGAACTGGTTGAACAGATCATCAAAGCGAAAACACGAGACGAATTAACAACCCTAGTTCGAGCGCTCGACCGCGTTTTACTCTGGGAGCACTACAGCATTCCGCACTGGCACATTAATAACTTTCGCTTAGCCCACTGGGACAAATTTGCCTACCCTAGCACGCAACCCAGCTACATTTTGGGCACCCAAAACTGGTGGCGTAAATAAGTCATGGGTAAACAAGTCTTGGGCAAACAAGGAGCTATACAAATGCGTTTCCCTACAACATCGCTATTTCTGATCACACTGATCGTTACCACCATTACCGCGTGCGGAGAAACCCCCACGCCACCTGAAACACCCGCTAAACAAGAGATGCCTGTTGAGATAAGTGCAATACCTGCCACATCTATTGAACCAGAATCTGACACCTCATCAACAACCTCGCCACCAGACCCAAAAGGCGAGCAGCTGCGTCACGCCGTTGCGATGCATGGCACCCCAAAATACCCAAAAAATTTCCAACACATGGATTACACCAACCCCAATGCGCCTCAAGGAGGCACACTCAAACAAGCCGCCATTGGTAGCTTTGATAGTTTCAATCCGTTCATTACCAAAGGAGTTAGCGCAGGCGGCTTAGGCTTGGTATTTGAAACCCTCACCACCAGCTCAGCTGACGAAGCCTTTACGCAATACGGTTTATTGGCACAACACATTCAAATGCCAGACGATCGCAGTTGGGTAATTTTTCATATCAACCCTAACGCGCGTTTTAGCGATGATAAACCTGTAACCGCGGACGATGTTGTCTTTTCATTCAATACACTGATCGAAAAAGGTCAGCCGTTTTATCAATTTTATTATGCCGGTGTTGAACGCATCGAAGCGTTGGATACTCTGCGAGTAAAATTCTCCTTCAAGCCTGGCGATAATAAAGAACTGGCGTTAATTGTGGGGCAAATTCCGGTACTGCCCAAGCATCACTGGGAAAATAAAGAGTTCGCGAAGGTGAATTTAAACACCCCACTGGGTTCCGGCCCTTATGTTTTAAAATCGTTTGAAGCCGGCAAGCAAATCACGTATGCCAAAAACCCAAATTACTGGGGCAAAGACTTAGCCATCAAGGCCGGCATCGATAACTTCGACCAAGTGATATACGAATATTTTTTGGACACCAACATTGCGCTTGAAGCCTTTAAAGCGGGTCACTATGATTTTCATCAAGAGAACAACTCAAAACTTTGGGCCACGCAATTTGACGTGCCAGCGGTCGAATCAGGCGACATTATTCTCGAAAATTTAGCGCATCAACAACCCGCAGGCATGCAAGGCTTTATCTTTAATCTTCGGCGCCCCCTGTTTCAAGACCCTGTATTACGCCAGGCGATGAGCTATGCTTTTGATTTTGAATGGTCGAATAAATTTTTGTTTTACGGCCAATACACCCGAAGCCAAAGTTATTTTCAAAACACCGAATTAGCCGCTCGCGAACTGCCCGACAACAACGAGCTGGCCTTACTTGACCCATTAAAAGATCAAATCCCAGCTGAAGTGTTCACCAAAGTTTACCAAACACCTAAAACAGATGGCTCTGGAAAATCACGTCAATTACTACGCCAAGGCATCACCTTGCTCAAAAACGCAGGCTACACCATCAATGAGGGTCAACTGATGACGCCGGACAGTACCCCGGTCGAATTTGAATTTTTAATGCAATCCAACAGTGGCTTCGAACGCATCTTGCTGCCGTTTATTCAAAACTTAGAAATCCTAGGCATCAAAGCCACGCCGCGTAATGTCGATATCAATCAGTACATCGAGCGTAAACGTCAATTTGATTTCGATATGGTCGTCCATACCTTTGGCCAATCACTCTCGCCAGGCAACGAGCAACGCGACTACTGGCACAGTGAAGCGGCCGACAAACCCAATAGCCGCAACCTGATCGGCATCCAAAATCCGGCCATTGATACCCTAGTGGAACAACTGATCCAAGCTCAAAACCGTGAAGACTTGATCACGCGAACCCGAGCCCTAGATCGTGTGCTGCTGTGGAACCATTACCTTATTCCTAACTGGCACATCTCGAGTTACCGACTGGCTTATTGGTCGCACTTGAAACGTCCTGAAATCATGCCTCCCTATGGACTGAATGTGATGACCTGGTGGTCCGAACCAAAACCCGCTGAAGACAGCAACCCAAATACAGTAACCCCATGACGGAATACATCCTCAAACGCCTTCTGCTCATTGTGCCGACCTTGTTCGGCATCTTGTTGATTAACTTCATCATCATTCAAGCCGCCCCCGGTGGGCCGGTCGAACAGATGCTGGCGCAACTGCAAGGCATCGACACCCAACATCAAATCGGCGGATCCAACCTCAGCGATTCTGGTAGTTTAAATACCGCTTCATCGCTGGACAGCTCAACCGACAGCCAATACCGAGGCGCTCGAGGCCTGCCGCCCGAAGTCATTGAACGCATTGAAAAACTCTACGGCTTCGATCAACCCGTTCATGTGCGATTTTGGAAAATGCTGACCGACTTTATTCGGTTTGATTTTGGCGACAGCTATCACCGAGATCGCCCCGTCGTGGACCTGATCATTGAAAAAATGCCGGTCTCCATCTCACTCGGGTTATGGAGCACTTTGATCATGTATCTGGTCTCCATCCCTCTGGGCATTCGCAAAGCCGTTCGGCACGGTTCCCGTTTTGACATCGCCACCAGTGTGATCATCATCATAGGCTACGCCATTCCTGCTTTTCTCTTTGCGATCATGTTGGTGGTGCTGTTTGCGGGTGGTTCTTATTGGAACCTGTTTCCGTTGCGTGGCTTAACCTCTGACGACTTTGAGCAACTGTCTGTGTGGGGCAAAATCTGTGACTACGCTTGGCACATCACCCTGCCTACGATCGCTAACGTCATTGGCGGCTTTGCTACCTTAACCATGCTGACCAAAAACTCATTTCTCGATGAAATTAATAAACAGTACGTGATTACTGCCAAAGCCAAAGGCCTGACTGAAAAACAAGTGCTGTACGGCCATGTGTTTCGTAACGCGATGCTGATCATCATCGCGGGGTTTCCTGCTGCCTTTATCGGCGTGTTTTTTACAGGGTCCTTGCTGATTGAATACATTTTTTCTCTGGATGGGCTGGGGCTACTGGGTTTTGAATCCGTGATCAATCGGGATTACCCCGTGGTGTTTGCCACCCTGTATCTGTTTACCTTACTCGGCCTGGTACTCAAACTGATCAGTGATTTGACCTACACCTGGATCGACCCTAGGATTGATTTTTCCGCTCAACACAGGTAATTACGATTCAACATGGCACTATCTCCCGCCAACCAACGACGCTGGCAGCGTTTTAAAAGTAATAAAAGAGGCTACTACTCTTTGTGGCTGTTTCTAGCATTGTTTCTAATCAGCGTCTGCAGTGAATGGGTGGCGAATGACAAACCCTTACTCATTCATTACGCCGATCAATGGTATTGGCCCGTCTTAAACACCTATTCAGAAACCACCTTTGGTGGCGATTTTGATACCGAGGCAGATTATCGAGACCCTTATGTGGCCAATTTAATCAACGACAATGGCTGGATGCTGTGGCCTTTGGTTCGATTCAGCTATGACACCATCAACTACAACCTAACAGTACCCGCACCCGCGCCACCCAGCGCCACCAACTGGCTGGGCACCGACGACCAAGGCCGTGACGTTGTGGCGCGTATTCTGTACGGTCTGCGGATCTCCATTTGGTTTGGCCTGCTACTGACCCTCTTTACCAGCCTAATCGGTGTGTTTATGGGTGCCATACAAGGGTTTTATGGCGGCAAGTTGGATTTATTTCTGCAGCGTTTTATTGAAATCTGGACCAGTTTACCCACCCTATTCTTACTGATCATTTTATCCAGTTTTGTGCAACCTAATTTTTGGTGGCTACTGGGGATTTTAATTTTATTTGGCTGGACCCAATTGGTGGATGTGGTGCGCGCCGAATTTCTTCGAGGCCGCAACCTTGAATACGTCAAAGCCGCCAAAGCTTTAGGCGTTTCAGATCAGCAACTGATGTTTCACCACATCCTTCCCAATGCCATTGTCGCCACACTGACGTTTTTACCCTTTATTTTGAATGCGTCGATTACGACCTTGACATCACTCGATTTTTTGGGCTTTGGCATGCCCGCCGGCTCACCCTCACTGGGCGAACTACTGGCGCAAGGTAAAGCCAACTTACACGCCACTTGGTTAGGACTATCGGCCTTTTTTACGCTGGCTATTTTATTAAGTTTGTTAATTTTCATCGGGGAGGCCATTCGCGATGCCTTTGACTCTCGACTCACCTAAGACAATCAACTCACCTAATGCGATGAACACGATGAACAAATTGGAACATTAACCCCCCATGCCCTTATTAAGTGTTGAGAACCTACAAGTTGATTTCCATCAAGCCGATGCTACCTTTACGGCCGTTTCCGGAGTCAGCTTTGACATCCAACCTCAAGAAACCGTCGCGTTAGTCGGAGAAAGCGGCTCAGGCAAATCCGTCACCGCACAAAGCATTCTAAAACTGTTGCCCTACCCGCACGCCAGCCACCCCTCTGGACGCATCATTTTTGAAGACAACGATTTACTGAGTCTGTCAGAAAACCAAATTCGCCAGGTGCGCGGCCATGGCATCAGCATGATTTTTCAAGAGCCCATGACCGCCTTAAACCCCTTACACACCGTCGGCAAACAAATGGCCGAAACCCTAACCTTGCATCAAGGGCTGTCTGCTGCCAACGCGCGAGTACAAGTGCTTGAGCTGCTCAATGCCGTCGGAATCCGCTCGCCAGAAGAGCGCATCAAAGCCTACCCACATCAACTGTCAGGCGGACAACGTCAACGGGTCATGATCGGCATGGCAATTGCCAACAAACCCAAACTCTTGATCGCCGACGAACCCACAACCGCACTGGACGTCACTATTCAAGCGCAAATACTGGATCTTCTAAAAGAATTAAAAGATACCTTAGGGCTGTCGATTTTACTGATCACGCACGATCTCGGCTTAGTCAAAGCCCATGCCGATCGCACGCTGGTCATGCAACAAGGCAAAATTGTTGAAGGCAACAACACCCAACGCTTATTTGAGTCACCTCAACACAATTACACGCAACATCTCATCGAATCCGAACCAACCGGCCACGCGCCTGCCCCACCAATACCACTCTCCCCTTTGATTAACGCAAAAGAGCTCACGGTCACGTTCAAAAAACCGCGTTCCTTGTTGCAAAAACTCAAGCGTCGTTTTCAAGCCAACGCTGAACCGCATAACGACTTCATTGCCGTCAATCAATTAAACCTGACACTCCATCGAGGCGAAACCCTTGGCATTGTCGGTGAGAGTGGCAGCGGTAAATCCACTTTAGCCCAAGCCCTGTTGCGCTTGGTGCCCGCGACTGGCAAGGCACTTTTTCATGCCTCAGAAACCCAAACACCGACCGAATTATTGTCGCTACCAACCGATAGCATGCGCCCGTTACGACAAAAACTGCAAATGGTGTTTCAAGACCCCTTCGCTTCTTTAAGCCCCCGCATGACCATTTTAGAAATCATTGCCGAAGGCTTGAAAGTCCATAACCCTGAACTCAGCAAAGAAGCCATCGAACAAAAAGTCTGTGACGCTTTAACCTCAGTTGAGCTACCTTTAGACAGCCGCTTTCGGTATCCGCACGAGTTTTCCGGTGGCCAACGCCAACGCATCGCCATAGCACGTGCGCTGATTTTGCAACCAGAACTACTCATACTGGACGAACCCACCTCCGCCTTAGATCGCTCCATTCAAGCTCAAATTTTAGACTTATTGAAGTCTCTACAAAAACAACATACATTAGCCTACCTATTTATCAGCCACGATTTGAAGGTTATCCAATGCATCAGTCATCACATCATTGTGATGCAGCAAGGCAAAGTTGTCGAAGCAGGCCGCACTGAAGAGATTTTTAACGCGCCCAAAACGGCCTACACACAACAACTACTCGCCGCGGCCTTCTAATTTTATAAAAACATAAGGGGAAACACAGTGTCATTGCTTGCAGGAAAAAAAGCCCTCATTCTCGGCGTCGCGAATAACAAATCCATTGCGTATGGCATTGCAGAAGCCTTCAAACGAGAAGGCTGCGAATTGGCGCTCACTTATCAAAATGACGTCATGGAAAAACGTGTTTACAAATGTGCCGACCAGCTGGGTGGTGTCGATCTGGTATTACCTTGTGATGTTCAAAACGACGATGAAACCAAAACCCTGTTTGCAACCTTAAAAGAAAAATGGGGCCAAGTGGATATCTTAATTCACTCCATTGGCTTTGCCCCTCGAGAAGCCCTAGAAGGCAACTTTTCTGAAGTTACCAGTCGCGAAGCCTTTCAAACCGCTCATGACATCAGCGCGTACAGTTTTGTCAGTGTTTGCCAGCACGCACAAGCAGCGGGCGTGTTGCATGAAACCTCTAGCGCCTTAACCCTGACGTACCTAGGCTCAGAACGCATCATTCCCAATTACAATGTGATGGGATTAGCCAAAGCCAGCCTAGAAGCCAGCGTCCGCTACTTAGCTGGCGACTTAGGTCAGCATGGCATTCGAGTGAATTCCATTTCAGCTGGCCCCATTCGAACCCTAGCCGCTTCTGGCATCAAACACTTTCGCAAAATGCTCGATTACGCCCAAGCGTTTTCTCCATTAAATCGCAATGTCACCATAGAAGAAGTCGGCAACACCGCCGCTTTTTTGTGTTCTGATTTAGCCAGCGGCATCACGGGCCAAAACATTTATGTTGATGCCGGCTTTAACGTATCCGGGTTACCACTAAGAGAGTTAACCTAACCATGCCTACAACGATTAGTAATACAGCCACGCCCACCACACAAAATCACAAAAAAAGAAAAACCGAACAACCTGAAGACAACAGGTCTAATATATCGGCTATATCTGCATCTAACACAAGAGTGCTACGCAACACCCGACGTCGGAGTGATTCACTCAACTCTTCCGATTCAATGAAAGAACAATCTCAAAGTCAATGTCGAAAATTTCTTCGCAAACTACATACAACATTACAATTATCCGCTGAAAAGACAGGAATGAAGTGGTGTGATGAT
>CAZECE010000107.1:0-3461 GCA_964510525.1 uncultured Pseudomonadales bacterium
TTAATGGTGGCCAGAGGCGGAATCGAACCGCCGACACGAGGATTTTCAGTCCACTGCTCTACCGACTGAGCTATCTGGCCATATCAAAAAGAGTAAGCACTCTTGAAAGGACGGCTATTAAACCCGCTGACTGCTCCAACGTCAAGGTTATCACCTCATTTCAAGACGGCTTTGAGCGATTAATTTAACCGATCAAAAATCATCAACACAGGATCACGAGGCCGGCGGCACATACCCTTCCACCTCATCCACCGCCTGATTGCTCAAAAACTTCACTCTTTGCTCAGCAAGGTACTGTTGAGCACTGGCATCAAACAACTGCAACTGCTTTTCGTTGATCAGCCGTGTTTGATACTCAAGCCACTCTTGCCAGGCTTTAGCTGAGACCGCCTCAAAAATAGCCTGCCCATCGGCGCCCGGAAAAGGCGCTCGCTCCAATCCAGGCAAGGCTTCTCCGTACTTTTTACATTCCACCATTCTAGTCATGATGACTAACCACCCTATTCACTCTATTCACCCATTACACCCACTTCATTTACCTCAACTGTCTCGAGGCGCTGCTTGATCAATCGCAATACAGGTGCGGCTAACCCGACAGCGGCTGGTTGCTGTGGATCATACCAGATACCCTCTTGAGCTGCTCCCAACCAACGCTGGTCCGTATTTGGCAATTCGCATCTCACTGGCGTAATCTCTAAATGGTAATGCGAAAAAGTGTGCCGAAATCCGTCCGCCATTTCAAACCACTCACTGCATAGATCCGAGGTCTGATTGTACAGTTCAGCCAAACTACTGAATTCGGGAAAGCTCCATAACCCGCCCCAAATCCCTGTTGCCGGCCGGGGCTCTAACCAGACGGCACCCGCCGAATTTTCAATCATCAACAACCAGGTGGATTTGGTTGGCTTGGCTTTTTTGGGCTTGCTGACCGGATAGCTCGCCACTGCATCGGTTTTAAACGCCTGACACTGAGTGCTTAAAGGACAATGATCACAACGAGGTCGAGCTCGGGTGCACACCGTGGCCCCCAGATCCATCATCGCTTGATTGTACGGTTTGGTGGCATGACGCGGCGTCAGCTGCTCCACCACCTGCCAGAGGTACCGTTGTGCTTTTAATTCCCCCGGCCAAGCGTCTAACGCCAGCACCCGCGCCATGACCCGCTTTACATTGCCATCTAAGATCGGCGCCCACCCCGAGTTACTATGGCCTAAATGAGACTGGTTGCCTAAATTGGTCTGGCTGCCTAAATGACTCAGACTGAGAATGGCCCCTGCCGTCGATCGACCAATCCCGGGTAATTGCTCAAGCTCTTCTACGGTTTCTGGCCAAGCGCCGTCCTTTTCCGCTATTACGCCCTGTTCCGCTATTACGCCCTGTTCCGTCATTACATCTTGTGGCGCCATTAAACGCTGCGCTGTTTTGTGCAAATTACGCGCTCGAGCGTAATATCCCAGGCCCGTCCAAAGGTGCAGCACGTCATCCACCTCAGCTGCGGCCAAGGATGCCAAGGTGGGAAACCGCTGCATAAAGCGCTCGTAATAGCCAATGACCGTCGCCACTTGGGTTTGCTGCAGCATGATCTCAGACACCCAAACTCGGTACGGCGTTGGATTCTGCTGCCACGGCAAATCTTTACGGCCGTATTGCTCAAACCAACGCAAAACAGCGGATGAAAAAGCGTCTGGATTTAACTGTTTCATTATTCGTTTGTTATTCACTCTAACGATATAACCATCAAGACCATCAAAGCAAAAACCTGCAAATTGGAAGTCAGGGTTCCAATTTACATACTTTTCACCTTAAAAAGGCCTTTATTTTATGCATATTGGAATCTAGACTTCCAATATGCATACTTTTCTTGAAAGACAAATCACCTCTAAAATCACTCAAAAGCTCGCCAACAACCCCGTTGTTGCCCTGCTTGGCCCTCGCCAGTGCGGCAAATCCACCCTGGCTAAAAAAATAATAAGTCATCTCAAACCCGCTATTTATCTGGACTTAGAGCTGCCATCCGATCAGAACAAGCTCACCAATCCACAAAGTTTTTTTCAATTCAACCAAAATCAGCTCATTTGCATCGATGAGATTCAACGCCAACCCGAGTTGTTCCCCATTATTCGCGCCGTGGTTGATCAGCAAAATAAAAACCAGCAGTTCTTGCTGCTTGGCTCCGCCTCTCAGGAGTTACTGCAACAATCGTCGGAATCACTGGCAGGGCGCATCGCCTATCTCGAACTGACGCCGTTTAACACCCAAGAGCTAACACTGCAAAGCACGCTCGATGTACGCATGTTACTCCAAAGGGGTGGCTTCCCTCGCAGCTATTTAGCGGTGAACGAACAAGAAAGTTACGAGTGGCGGCACAATTTTATTCGGACCTTTTTAGAGCAAGACATCCCAGCCCTCGGCATCAACATAGACACCCATCGGCTAAGACGCTTTTGGATGATGTGCGCTCATATCTCAGGGCAATTGTTGAATGCCAGCAAACTCGGCGAATCACTCGGCGTTAGCCATCATACCATTCGCAGTTATTTAGAGCTCTTAAGTAAAACCTTTATTCTGCGGATATTGCCGCCACTGGAAGCGAATTTAAAAAAACGCTTAGTGAAGTCCCCTAAAATTTTATTGCGCGATACCGGCTTACTGAACACCTTGCTGGAAATAGAAAACCCCAACCAACTGATGGGCCACCCAAACTACGGGCATATCTGGGAAAGCTTCGCGATCGAACAAATACTTAGCCAGTACACGCAGTGGCGGCCTTACTTTTATCGTGACTCAAACGGCGGCGAAATTGATTTAATCCTCGAAAAAGGGCAAGAGCGCCTAGCACTGGAATTTAAGACGCACTCTAACCCGAGCATATCGGCCAGCGCCTTGAAAATCATCGACGAGCTCAATATCTCTAAATTGCACCTCATCATTCCAGAGCATGGCAGCCACTACCCTCTGAACGATAAAACGGACGTGCTTGGGCTAACGGATTTTTTGAATCGGCGCACTACTACCTTATAAGGCGCTACCGTATAACGCGCTACTGCCGTATAATCTGTGCTCGTCTTTTGTCTTACATCAGGTTACAGGATCCTACCATGACCACCCGAAGCGCACAGGTGACCCGCACAACCAACGAAACGGATATTACCGTCTCTGTTAATCTGGATGGCCAGGGGAACAGTCAATTCAACACCGGCGTGCCTTTTTTGGATCATATGTTGGATCAGATCGCTCGACACGGCCTGATAGACCTAACGGTAACAGCCAAAGGTGATCTGGAAATCGATGCGCATCATACCGTTGAAGACATCGGCATCACGCTGGGCCAAGCGTTAACGCAGGCCATCGGCGACAAAAAAGGCATTCAGCGTTATGGCCATGCCTATGTACCGCTCGACGAAGCTTTGAGCCGCGTCGTGTTAGATCTCTCGGGTCGGCCTGGCCTCGAGATGTCGGTT
>CAZECE010000108.1:0-15004 GCA_964510525.1 uncultured Pseudomonadales bacterium
GTTAAAAATAGCGCTTATTTTTTCAGGTGTTATGTCTTTAACGGCCATTTTTGCCACCATTATTCACCAAGGCCCCGTATTTACAGGTGAAAAGTTAAAAATGAAGTTTGAAACGCTGAACCCCATCAATGGCGCTAAAAACTTATTTTCCAAAAAGAATCTTTTTGAAGTTTTTAAGTCCATTGTAAAAAGTACCACTTACGCTTTGTTTTTTATCTACATTATCAGGAGTAACATGCAAGACATAGTGTTCATGCCTCGATGTGGCTTGAACTGCTTATTAGAAAAAATACTTGATGTCATGATGGATTTTGTGATCTTTATTTGCTTCATTGGCATCATCGTCGCCATCATTGATTACATCGTACAAAAATCGATATATACCAAAGAACTGATGATGTCTAAAGATGAAGTTAAGCGTGAGTATAAGGATGTTGAAGGTAACCCTGAGATCAAAAGACGCCGCAAGGAAATTCACAGAGAAATCATTGAATCACAGGCCACTAATGTCGCCAACTCTGACGTCCTCGTGACGAACCCGACTCACATCACAATAGGTATAAAATACCAGCGCGGCCAAACCCCTCTGCCAATCATTACGTTAAAAGCGGCCGATCATCAAGCCCTCGTCTGTCGAAAAATTGCTAAAGAAAAGAACGTCCCCGTTGTTGATAACATTCCATTAGCGCATGCACTCTGGGAAAATGGTGAAGTAGAACAATTCATTCCTCGGGATCTATTCGAGCCCGTCGCTCATGTATTGTCTTGGATTGAGCGCTCAAGAAACTAAGCTTGCCACTCAAGTAAATCGCTAACTCAAGTAAGTCGCTAATAAACCTTTAAACTAAGCCATTTAGAACTGAATAAGTAACATTTTGTAACATTTTTATTAACAAATCCCATACAGATCGAGGTACCTTGCACCTGGTACATTTCATATACACAAATTGTATAAGAAGGACCAAGCCATGGCATTTTCAGGTCATACCGAAGCGGCTTTCAAGATAGCCGAAAATATGGGGCCTTCTGAGGAAGATAAACACGAAGATGTTGAGCGCGAAACAGAAAAACATCGCGAAAAGCATTTCATTAAAGATCGGCAAATTCAAGAGGAATTTATTGGGCCCAACATCAGACATCAGTACAACGATCGAACTGACTTTTCGCTTAATCCAATGCCATCTGCTGGTTCAAACGCAGGTGATAGAAACGTAGGTGAGCCAGGCTTTATCGGTTTTAAAATTAGAGAAATCGCAGGAGAGCCTGATGTCTTTCCCGTTTAAAAAACAGTAAAGAAAAACGCATATGACTGATATAACCAACAATCCATTTCCACAGCAACAAAATCAAAGCCTTTCTACGAGCGATCAAGCGGCCTTGATTCGGCGCTCAGACCAAGTCGTTCAGGCTAATGTAGAAAAAGTACAAAGCGATGTTAAGCTTCCTTTCTATTTACACAACGAGCGTGTACAAATGGAGATTCAAAAACATCAGCTGAATCGATTAAAACAGCAGGTTGCAAATGTCGAACAATCAGAGAATGGCGACATAACCAATATGAAAGACCTACCCCATATGTTTAATAAAATTAAAAGACGACTTAAATCGTCACAGAAATCGTATGAGCGCATGTTAAAGAAAATGGTCAAAAAAATGTTTTCAAAGAAACGAAAATAAATCAAGGTATCTTTAATAGAAAAAATAAAAAACACCAATCTATTAACATCTAAGGAAAGATCATGGTCGCGACAGCACCGCAAGATTTAGCAATTTCACACGGCGCATCAATCCAGCCCCCTGCCAAACAGGCCCCTGCGAAAAAAACTGCAAAAATAAATTCAAAGAAAAGTTCAAAAAATCCATCAAGGCTCCTACATCAAAAATCTATTAGAAATTCTTTAGCCTCTTCCACGTCATCCTTAGATCGTATAAATGATAAAAATCTTCATGATGGTTCTAATTGGCATGAAGACATTAGTGACCGCGAAAATAAATTCATCCATCATGACAACAAGGTTTTTTTTGAAGTGTATAAAGAACTTGAATCACTTCAAAAAACTCACGAACGTTTAAGACGGCTTCAAGTCTATGTAGCAAGAAGGAAATTAAATTTAGCCTCAAATGAAATCGGCGTTGGTATGATTTTATTGGTTGCATTACTTCAAGGCCTCTTTACTGGAAATTGGCAATTAATCGGCGCTTTTACTGGTATGTCGCTCCATAACACAGAAGCGTTAAGCAAATACTTGGCAAGCATTTATAAAAGGCTTGAGTATAACGATAAAGGTACTATTCAAGCTTCTATGGGTTTTCGTTCTCAAGGGATTCTTGGTTTAGCGATGCGGACAAAAGAATTATTTTCAGGGCACTTTTACGCCCGAGATAAGGTTGGTTTTAATCAAGCGCTGGGGTACGACCTATATGAATCACGCGCTAGAAACCTTTTGCATCATTTTAATATGTGGGTAAAAAAAGGCCCCGCTGAGTGGCCTTTGAGCATCATTTACTGTGGCTGGATAGCCATTCAACACCTTATTTTACCTAACAAGAATAGAAACCATCATGTAAAAATACCTTTTCCATGGCTTACATCTAATGCTGATTCTGGCGGCGTACCCATTTCACGCGAAGAACATCGCGAACTATACGGGCCTGATATTTCAGATAACCGAAGTGCTCTCCGCGCTCGCCGAAAAACAGCTGCGAAATATGAGCAGGAAATTAATTCTTTCATAACACAAAATCCCGAGATATATAAAAACGCTATCAATAATGACATGAAATCTAAAGGCGCCCAACATTTAGCGAGCCTTGCGAGCGCTTACTTAATTGAATTGAAAAAAGTCAATAAGAGCAAGACGAGTGAAATTAATGGCGCGTTTTCAATATTAAAAGATAAATACTACGGCGTTCTTGATGTTAAAGATGAGGTACAATTTCAACGGCAGCATGAAGACGAAGATCATCCAGCTGGCTATATTGAAGATGGTATTGCAGCCCCAATCCTAGACTTCATGGATAGCTCCAAAATCATCAAAATGGTACGAGAATTTAATCCATTTTCAAATATGAATGATAGAGATCACAGGCAACTTAATAAATCCAAGGAAATCTTTGAATCTGTTAAAAACCAATTTTCAAGCCGGAAAATTACAACGCCCGAAGAGAAAACCAAACGAACAAACGTATATCGTACCCCCCTATAGGTAATAAAAATGACACAAGTACAAGCAAAAGTACAAGCAAAAGTACAAACCGACAGTTTCAATATCAAGGCATCTACGAATTCACCGGTGTCTAGCGATAACCTTATTTTTAATGCACGCTTAAAAAACGCCAGTACAATATCTGATATAAACTCTCAAAATAGCTCAGATTACGTTTCACTAGATAACATCGATGAAATCACCAAGTACACACCAAACCTGATGCACTTAGCAAAAGATCAAAACTTTAAATTCGAAACTTTTTATACAACATGGGTGTTTTTTGCCGTGAATTGCATCCCATTTTTAGGGTTTATTGCAGCAGGACTGTATTTATCAACACGTGGCGCCTTTAACAACCAGGTTCCTTTTTTAGAGGCTGTGTCACACAATATGCAAAAGCTTCCCATTTACGATAAGTTTGTAAACGCGCAATCACATATTGACAACCTCAGTATAAGTCTTGACAACATTCATGATTCTCTTAACGATGCGCTGGCAGAAAACATTGAGATGTTACGTTTCAATAACAATGGAACTCCAGAAGAGAATAAAAAAGCTATAGATATCATTAAAGAGAAGTTCTGTGATGCTGAAAAACTCAACAAAGGACAAATTTCAATCAGAAGAAATCTTTATCTAAAGTTACTTTCTAAACTAGCTGATGACGGACTTAAAACAAAAAAAGTTATCGAAGACCAAGTAAAGGCCTTTACTAATGAGGTTTTAGGTGAAACACAAACAAGTGACCTAGAAGACAATGTCAGCAACATAATCATAGAGACACTATCTAATACAATAATACGTGAAAAGCAGCTCTTTCCTGACACATCACAAAATTCCAATGAATCAAATGATTTTATTAACGTCGCCCGTAATCTGAAAAAAGATCTTAATCAATACTTTGAAAAAGTATCTTGGCTGTTTAATCATCCACATGAAGGAAATTGGTTTAACCTATCACGACTAGCTTGGATGGTAAAAAATACTCGCATTGATTTCAATTCATTGATAATCACTGAGCATGGTTTGGATAAAAATTTTGCTAAACGGGAAGGTATTGATGCTCGCATCAAACAAGCTATTGATAATGAAAGTTTTGCTGACAATACTTTTTTTGGTCAATTTAAGCGAGTAGGTTCACCTATATTTAACCCAGATCAAAAAGTAGAAGACTACAAAAATGACTTTAAGAAACTGGGCTTTGATGAAGAGGAAGCAACTCGTAACGCAAAAATAAAAGTTGGAAAAGAAATTAAGCGGCAAAAAGTAGGTCTAACAAAAATTTATGACCAGCTTCACAATTATAAGAATGGATCTGAAAATCCCTTTAAATCAAATACCGAGGGAAAAAACTTTATTCTAAAAACATTAATCCGTTTGCAAAAATTATTATCTTAAACAGATTAAGATTAGACCTGGTATTGAAATAGCGGGTTACGACTGCTACTGTTGAAGCCCTTAAAGACTCAAATAGGCTTTTGTTTAAATACGCAATAAAGAATAGGAGCTATTTGACCTGTTTAACAGTTAAACAAAACCAATAGTTAAGGCTTAGAGGCAGTGAAACCTCTCAAGATTCTCATCATCCGTAACGACAAACTCGGTGATTTTGCCTTAGCACTGCCCACCTTCCAGGCCCTTAAGCGCTCAGCCCCACATGTTGAAATTGTCGCACTGGTACCCAACTATACCGCCCCCATCGCCGAACTTTGTCCCGACATCGATCGCACCCTCATCGACCCTGGCCCCAAGGCCTCATTAAAAGAACAATTTCAATTATACAAGCAGCTCAAAACAAATGCCTTTGATGCCGTATTATGCTTATTCTCTACTGGACGCATTGCTACGCTTTTAGCACTGGCCGGCGTGCCCAATCGCATAGCGCCAGCGACCAAATGGGCGCAATTGCTGTTTCACCACCGAATCAAACAAAAGCGCTCGCAATCGATTTTGCCTGAGTATCAATACAACCTGAATTTAATCCAACCTTTGTTCAAAACACTGAACATCGCTCTTCCAATCCACAAACCGACAGCGCCCTACTTACCCATCGATCCCGATCAGGCCGCTCGTCTGAAAACCGGCTTTTGCAAACAACACGTTATCCCAGAACACCACCATTTAATATTTATTCACCCTGGTAGCGGCGGCTCCGCGAGCAATCTTGCTCTTCACCAGTACGCCGAGTTGGCATCCTTATTGGGCCGCCATAAACAGCAAGGGTTACGGAATAACAGTATTGTAATCACGGCAGGCCCCGGAGAAGAGGCCACAGCAGCCACACTGCGCCATCAACTCGACAACGAAATCAGTGCCTGCGTCCTACACTCGACAGAGGGATTACAGCAATTTGTTGGCTATCTTCAAATCTGCGATCTATTTATCAGCGGCTCAACCGGTACATTGCATTTGGCCGCCGCACTCAATAAAGCCAACGTTGGATTTTACCCCAATCTAACCACCGCCTCAGCCTTACGTTGGCAAACAGTCAGTGACGCGAACAAACGCCTGAGCTTTAGCCCAGCAGTTCCTGGCAACGACCCAAATGCTATGGCGACATTGGAAATGCCTAAGATCGCTAAAACCATCATTGATGCATTTTTAACGGCTGATTAATTTACCCCTGTAGTTTCTCTGTTCTGTTCTCTTAACCACAAAGAGACATATTTACAAAAAGTCGAATGCGCCGATAACGTCGCCAACAACAAACCGTGTCTACCATCCAGAAAACCCGCCCGAAACAGATACATTTTAAGAAAACAACCAAGCCCGTGGAGAAACGCTTGGCCCAAGCCGGCTCGCTTACCTTTGGCAAAACACTGATCAGACCAAGCTTCCGAGTATTGTGCGGACTTCGCCAAGTACTCAGGTAAATGTTGGTAAGTCAGATGCAGCAAATCCGCATTTAAAGTAACTTCTTTATAATCTTGCGGCACTTGAACAGATTCATGCACTAGTTGATTCCCATAGCCAACAGAGGCTCGTGGGTATAAGCGCACGACCTCATCCGGATACCAGCCTCCATGGCGGATATAGTGGCCAAAACATCGACTCAAACGTTTCAATCGAAACACATGTTGCACAGGGTCCTGCTCAATTACCTGACAAATCTCTTTAGCCAAATCAGGCGTTACCCGCTCATCCGCATCCAACATCAACACCCACCTGCTTTTCGCCAATGCTTGAGCACGCTGACGCTGAGGTCCAAAACCCGGCCACTCGGCATTCACCGCCACCCGAGCACCACACTGCTTCGCAATCTTTACCGTATCATCTGAACTGCCGCTGTCTAGAATGACGATTTCATCGGCAAACCCCACGGTTTCCAAACAAGACTGTAAGTCAGCCGCCTCATTCTTTACAATCATTACCACTGACAGGCTGGACAAGCTAACTACCTCATCTTTGAATACAAACACAATGAATTTACTGGAATTATGTCGCTCCGCATCTTACGGTGGGCTCGAACTGCACGCCAGGGATTTTTATCTTTGGCTGCAAAACCAACAAAACTCAGGAGACTTTACGGTTTTTTTTGCCGCCACTGACAATACTCGGTTAGCGAACGACACCCAAGCCCAACTGATATTTTCACCCAATGGCCATCTACTGGGGAACTTACGCGCTCTGCTGGATTTTATAAAACATCATAAAATCACCTGCATCCATGTACACGATAAAAAAGACTTACCACTGGCGATTATGGCCAAAAAGCTCAGCCGCCAACCTCTCGCTGTTGCCCAAACCCGACACATGATGATTTTTGGTAAGCGCAAAGATCCCTATCATGTTTGGCTGTATCGGCAACTGGATGCCTTCATTGTCATTACCCAACAAATGCAGGTCCAAGCCCAACAAAACCTCAGCGTGGCTCGCCGTAACACCCACCTTATTTATCATGGCGTTGAACCTGCTGAGCCACTGAATACATCGACTGAAAAAATCGCACCCGCCCCCCCCATTACTCTCGATAACCCCATTACTCTCGATAACCCCATCACCCTCGATAACCCCATCACGCTCTTAGTGTTGGCGCGACTGTGTGAAGAGAAATCTCAACATATCGTCTTAGAGGCGGCCGCCCTACTCAAGAAAAGCGGCTTAGAGGTACAAGTCCTGATCGCTGGTGAAGCCATGGATAATGAATACCCTAGCCGTCTAAAAAAGTTGATCGAAGCCCATTCTCTGAACGCTCGTTTATTAGGCCATCAAACATCAATCGCTCCACTGTTCCATCAATCAGATGTGGTGGTGTTACCAACCAAAGACGAAACCTTTGGCCTGGCGCTGGTGGAAGCCATGATGCACCAAAAAGCGGTAATTGGCGCCGATTCTGGCGGCATTCCAGAAATTATTGACCACCAGCAAACTGGACTGCTTTTTAAAACAGGTGATCCTGACAGCTTGGCCCAACAAATCAAAACGCTAATCAATAACCCATATATAATCAATACCTTAGCCAGATCAGGTTACAGCAAAGCCATGCAGCACTTCCATCGAGAAACCCAATACAATATCACCCTAACAACATTAAAAAACGCGTAACCTATTGTTTTATTTCTGGTTACCAAGCAAGCGAATGCGTTAACCCAATTTCAATTCACTGTAACCAACGGCAGGCTTAAGGTGTGATAGAATCCTGAGAAAATCATCAAACATTCAGTGACTAAACTGAACCATCTATTACTGGATTCTACTAGTCGTTGGAGCAGCATAAGTTAGAACATATAAGTTGGAGCAGTATGACCACATCCCATGGGCCTTCACTCATAAGCAAGATCGGGCGCACCCTTAGAAACGCCACCGTCATGCTGTTTGCGATTGGTTTTTTGTGCGTACTGCCTTCAGGCAATATGATCGTTGACAGCTTGGAATCGGCGTATTTGAAGGGTGAACTTAAAGTCTTGGTTCAGCCTCCGAATGAATCAACCTCTTTGTACGCCAATCCAACCCATCTTTCTATTGAGTTGTTTCAACGCTTTGCAGAAACACAAAATCTTAAGCTTTCGTTAGCCATTGGTGATCTAAATGACCTACCCGATACCAAGGTTTTCGACTTAGTTGCTCTTTCATCAACGCCACCCACAAAACCCATTCAATATCGTTTACTAAAGGCGTCTAGCCAACTCGAGAACACCGAAACCCAACACCATCTAAATTGGGCAACCCCAGCCACAAGCGATCCCGAACTCTCAAAACAAGTGACTGAATTTTTGGACCATGCCATTGAATCAGGGCTGATGGCCGAACTTGAAAGCCGATTCTTTTTTCAGCTAAGCGACAAACATCAAGCAGAGCGTTATTATTTTGCGCGCCACATGCGAACGCGCTTACCTCAGTACGCCCATCTTTTTCAACAAACTGGTAAGGAGCTTAACGTTGATTGGAAACTCTTGGCAGCGATCAGCTACCAAGAATCTCAATGGGACCCAAAAGCCGTTTCGCCAACTGGGGTTCGAGGCATGATGATGTTGACCAAACGAACGGCAAAAGAAGTCGATGTCAAAGATCGCACACAACCAGACCAGAGCATTTTTGGCGGCGCCAAATACTTCCTCAAAACCAGAGACCGCCTGCCGCCCTACATTTTAGAGCCCGACCGCACCTGGATTGCTTTAGCTGCTTACAACATGGGCTACAGTCACATCATCAAAGCCATCCAAGAAACACACGCCAAAGGCGGCCAACCATCGGATTGGTTTCAAGTAAAAGAACAACTGCCGCCACCTAAATATCAAAAAAAGAAACGTTACCTTATGGGATCCGACCAAGCCAAAGCTTACGTCAGCTCGATTCGATATTACTACGACCTGTTATCGCAGCCCGGCATTCTAGCCGAGGCGCTGAAGCTGGATTCATATCAATCCAGCTTCGCTTTGACGGACACTGAATACCCAAGCAGCGCAACACTAGCGGCCAACCGGTTTTACCCCATCAATCTTTCTCTTCTAAGTGAACCAGACCTCTCAACATTTTCTAAGCTATTAACGCCTTAACGAACTGATACTCACTACCCATACATCATCACCATGCCCTCAGATCAAACTGACGCCTATTGGATGCAACAGGCTCTGATGCAAGCACAAACAGCCGCACAAATGAATGAAGTCCCCATTGGTGCCGTGATCACACACGACAACCAACTCATCGCCTCAGGCTATAACTGCCCCATCAGCCAACAAGATCCCTGTGCCCACGCCGAAATCATGGCCATTAAAGCCGCAGCAGACAACCAGGCTAACTACCGCTTACTCAACACCACGCTTTATGTAACCGTAGAACCCTGCATGATGTGCGTCGGCGCGATGACTCACGCCCGAATTGACCGTGTGGTTTTTGGTTGCTCAGAGCCCAAAGCCGGCGCATTGTGCAGTCAACTCCACTATGAAGAACTGACCTTTCTCAATCACCGATTTACATTTGAAGGCGGGATATTAGAAGAAAGTTGCCGGAATTTAATTCAGTCTTTTTTTAAAGACAAACGCTGACGTAAGGTTTCAAACAACACAATACCAGCAGCAACCGAGACATTAACACTGGCCAAAGCACCCTGCATCGGAATGGTTCCTTTTATTGAGCAAGCCTCGATCACCTTAGGGCGTATGCCCGGCCCTTCCGCTCCCAACACCAACATGGTCGGTACCGACAAGTTCAGATCATACAAGGAAGTGGCCTGTGTATCGGCCACCATGGCCACCGACTGATAGCCTAAATCCAAACCCGCTTTTAAATACTCTACAAAGGAACCCACTTGATAAAGGTTAACGCGCTCAGCAGCACCACAGGCAACTTTTCTGACCACCGAGGTAATAGGCGCAGCACCACGACGCGGCACGACAACCCCATTCACTCCGACCGCTTCCGCCGTTCGCAAACAAGCACCTAGGTTATGCGGATCCGTAACGCCATCTAAAAATAAAAATAACGGTGCAGACTCTTGATTTACGGCAGAAGCCTCATTTTCAAGCTGCGCTTTCAACTCTTTAGCACCAAAAAGATTGGTCACCCGCACACGCGCCAACACACCTTGGTGAACGCCACCTTGGGTCACTTGATCTAATTTGGTTTTTCGTATGGGTTGCGCCTTTATTCCCAATGCTTCAGCGTCTTGCAGCAGAGCTAAGCGCGCTGGATTTTCTGCGGTAGCATTCACGCAGAAAAACTCTAAGCATTGCTCCGGTGCGGTTTTAAAAAACTGCTGAATCACCTGGATCCCATAAATTTCAACTACCTGAGCGGCCATTTATTTTTTTCCCGAACGTTTTGATTTTGATTGACTGCGCTTACTTTTCTTCGAGGCACCGCTTTTAGAACGACTTTTATGGCGGTCATTTCTCGACTTACCTTTTTTGCCTTGACCACTTTTATTCTTTTTATCCGTTTTTAAGCGGGTTCGGGTGGGCAGTTTTGCTGGACGGCCTCCTGTCAGCAACTCAAAATCGATTTGTCGATCTTCAACGTTCACTTTGGCAACTTGGATCGTTACGGGTTCACCCAACCCAAACTCAACGCCAGAGCGCTCTCCAACCAAGCAATGGCGAACGGCATCAAAGTGGTAATAATCGGAAGGCAAGTTAGAAACGTGCACCAAGCCTTCGACATAAACATCGGTGAGTTCAACAAAAAAACCAAAACCCACCACACCCGTGATCAGACCCGGATACATGTCACCGACTTTGTCGGCCATGTATTCGCATTTCAGCCAATCGGTTGCCTGACGAGTGGCCTCATCGGCTCGACGCTCGGTAAAGGAGCAGTGTTCCCCCAGCTCTACAAGACGATTCTTTTGCACCAACCAATCTTTTTTAGGTAACCGCTTAGCACCGGGTAAGCGTTTTACTTGTGGAGACTCAATACGAGAACGAATCAAATAGCGAATCGCACGATGCACCACCAAATCTGGGTAGCGCCTAATAGGCGAGGTAAAATGAGTATAGCCCGTATACGCTAAGCCAAAGTGGCCGTGGTTTTCGGGCTCATAAACCGCTTGTTGCATCGATCGCAATAATACCGTTTGAATCAACTTTGCATCGGGCCGATCTTTGACCTGGTTTAATACCGCTTGATAATCCTCAGGGCGCACTTTTTTACGACGAGGCAATCGGATACCCAGTCCGGCCAAAAAATCATTTACTTGGTCGAGCTTTTCTTGCTTAGGCTCACGATGCACACGAAACAAAGCCGGCAATTCGGCTTTTTCCAGCAATTTCGCGGTTGCCACATTGGCCTGCAACATACACTCTTCGATTAATCGGTGTGCTTCATTTCGAACCGTGGGTTGAATATCGGCAATTTTTTGCTGCTGATTAAATAAAATACGCGTTTCAACGGTATCAAAATCGATAGCTCCTCGCTTCATGCGAGCAGAACGCAATACTTGGTATAAACGGTACAATTCATCCACTGACTTTAGGATATCCTCGCCAGCCGGCTGCGCGCTCGGTGCAAGTGAACTCTTAAATGGCGCAGCCTCTTGGGATTCCAAATACGCCCCAACCTGCGTGTAGGTTAATCGTGCATGAGACAAAATGACGGCTTCAAAAAATTGCGTGCGCTGGACTTTGCCAGCGGCGGTGAGCGTCATTTGACACACCATCGCCAGACGATCTTCATGCGGCTTTAACGAACAAACGCCGTTGCTCAGCAGCTCTGGCAGCATGGGCACCACATAGCCAGGAAAATACACTGAGGTACCACGTCGCTGCGCTTCTTGGTCTAGGGCCGACCCCGTTGCGACATAATGGGAGACGTCCGCAATCGCTACCATCAATTTAAAACCGCCCGAAGGGGTGGCTTCTGCGTAAACGGCATCATCAAAGTCTTTTGCATCCTCACCATCGATGGTCACAAAGGGTAAATCACGCAAATCATGTCGAGCACTCAGATCTTTTTCATCCAGCGTTTCAGCCATCGCATCGATTTCAGCCAAAAGGTCATCTGACCAGCCGCTGGGAATGCCGTGGGTACGTAACGCCACATCTATTTCAATACCAGGCGTTTGATCATTCCCCAAAATTTCAATAATTTTCCCTTGGGGTAAGTGTCTATGATCAGGAGGCACCAAAATATCAACCACCACAAACTGACCGGGGCTTGCTTTAAATCGATGTTCAGGGGCGATCAAAATATCTTGGTTGATGCGCTTATTATCCGGCACCACATAACCAATACCGGAATCCAAAACAAACTGACCGACCAAGCGCTGAGTATTTCGCTCCAGTATTTCAACTATGCCGCCATTAGCGCGACCACGGCGGTCAACAAAGGTCTTACGGGCCAAGACTCGGTCACCATCAAACACTTGACGCATTTGCTTTGGCGGCAAAAAAAGATCTTCACTTCCGTCATCAGGAATAAAAAAACCAAAACCATCCTTATGGCCCTGCACTCGCCCTTTTAACAAATGCATTTTATCCACTAAGCCAAAAGCCCCTGAGCGCGTTTGGATCAGCTGGCCGGCTCGCTGCATCGCTTGCAAACGACGAGAGAAGGCTTCAAGCTGGCCTTCATCTAAAAGACCAAAGCCGCTGGAGAGGTTTTCTACACTGGTAGGCCCTTTACAACTTTCTAAGGCTTGTAAAATGTATTGACGACTGGGGATAGGGTTTTCATATTTTTGAGCCTCCCATTCAAACTCTGGATCAGAGTTAAGAGGCCATAAAACATTCATTTTTTTGGGCATAGCACCACTTTTAATTGATTCACTGATTAATTCAATTGCGTTATTGGATACTACACAGATTAGTCAACGCATGCACGCGAAGCCAATCAAACAGCACCAGAATACTCAGTTGACTTTCAGGCACTTAATCAGTAGATTCCACGCGCATCGGATAGCTTTTGTTACGATGACATCCCTTGCCCAGGTGGTGAAACTGGTAGACACGCTAGCTTCAGGTGCTAGTGGCCTTACGGTCGTGGAGGTTCAAGTCCTCTCCTGGGCACCAATTGATTTTCAAGCATATAAAAACCTCCTAAGTACTTGAATGGTAACGATAAATCGGGGGTTCGATACCCAGAATTTCTGTCATATGTTAGCGGCTTAGAAAAAGCCATTTTGAGCAGCATTCTCCTCACTTCAAAACTTCCTTTTCTCCATAATATCAATGGTTTATATAATAAAAGGATCGCAGTTCGATACATCTCATCAAAGGGTCGTAATTTTTGCCCTGAGTATTGTCGCTTTTCTTCGAGAACAAGTTTTTGTTGTTGCAGTGCTTCTATTTTTTTCTCAAAAGCTTTCATCACAAGCGGTGAATCTGCATCCACCATGCGCTCTAACAGTGACTCAATTTTATGCTCGGTCGATGTGATTTCTTTTTCGATACAAGCGCTTTTCTGATGTTGACTGGCTTCACGATGTTCCCAAATTGTTTTAAACATCTTTGTCGCTGTTTTGATCAATGATGATGAGGCAGATAAGCTTCCAAGTAAAGCTTCGAATTCTCCTTCTAAAGTATCACGGCGAATGGATTTTCCCTTTAAATCGCAGGAACGTGTTTGGCAGAAATAATACGGGTATAATTTTCCTGTGCCGCTCTTAGACCATGCGGCTGTCAAAGCGTTATCACAACTGCAACATTTCACAGCACCACGAAGGACAAAATCTTTGTTCAAGTCTTTGCGGTTTGGTGTATGCGCATGACCTTTTAACCGATCTTGAATTTTCAGAAAAGTTTCATAAGTTACCATGCCCTCATGCTGACCTTTTCTTAATTGCACATTCCATGGTTTATACTCAACATATCCAGCATAAAGCGGTGATGTTAAAATCTTATCGACCTGAACATTACCAATCTTACCGCTGGCAGTTTTAGGGAAGCGCGGATCAGCTTCGAAAAAACGCTTAAGTTCTATCTTGGATGTAAAATGCCCGGATGCGAATTTTTCCATACCTTCTGAGATACAGGATGCGGAAGGCTCATCCTTAACAAGAATTTTGCCTTGGGTTTTTGATTTGATGTATTTGAATCCTACAGGTGCAATAAAAGCGTGATACCCTGCCTCCAGTCGCGCAATTGTTTTCTGCCTCGTTTGGCGTGCAATTTGTTTGCGTTCTAATTTTCCGGTGGCTGCAATCAATTCTTCATGAAATTCACCTTCTGGAGTATCAATATAGTTGAAATTAAGGCATTTCAGCGTAGCGCCATAGCTCGTAATCAAATCTTTAAGTTCTAGATAATAACGTGTATCACGGGAGAGACGCTTTAGATCATCAAATACAATGATATAGGATTGATTTTTATGGCGGCGTAGATGGCTGAGCAAAGCCGTCATGCCTGGGCGTTTTGAGAAATCACCGCCGCCAGTAATTTCATCAGTAAAAACCTCTTCCACAAATACATTATTATCCTCTGCCCAGTTTTGACAGCGGTGCTGTTGGCTTAATAGCCCAGAGCCATCTGTAGACTGCTTTTTATCACTAACCCGGCAGTAAATCAGGCATTTTTCTTTAGGTGTCTGCGTCATTCTCTGCGCCTTTCTCCTTTATCATGGATTGCTCTTTTGTTTTACCACAGTGTGACTCAGATGTGCCAAATTGCTCAAGGCTTTCGGTAAATTCATTGAGGATGGTTTGTGCTGAATCCAGCCCGAACCCAAGATCAACAATTGAAGCGATAATATCCCATAAGGCACGAAGCATCTCTTCTTCTTGATCCGGTGTAATGCTGCAATCTTCAAATTCATCGCGATAGTCATCGGCATCAAATCGTAGTGGTTCTAAGACCATTTGATCTTTTGATATTTGAGCTGGATGCTCCATCTGACCAAACCGATTAAGGGCTTGGTGGTGT
>CAZECE010000109.1:0-19253 GCA_964510525.1 uncultured Pseudomonadales bacterium
TTAGACCCGATCTCACCGCAATACCTTCATGAGCTGATCAGCTGGGCGGCCATCGGTGCCCGAACCACGGAAAGCCAAACCCATCGAGAAATGTCATCTGGTTTGTCTACCGCAGTCGGTTTCAAAAATGGCACCGATGGCAATCTGACCGTCGCCATAAATGCACTCCAGTCGGTTGAAAAACCGCATCGATTTTTAGGCATTAATCAGCAAGGGCAAGTCGCAATTATTCACACCAAAGGCAACCCAAACAGCCACATCGTGCTGCGCGGTGGTGGCGGCAAACCCAATTATGACTCGGTCAGCGTGGCTCTTTGCGAAGCCGAGCTCAAAAAACACCAGCTGAAACAAAACATCATGATCGATTGCAGCCACGCGAATTCAAATAAAGACGCCGCGTTGCAGCCCTTGGTGTTGGAAAACGTGACTCAGCAACTACTGGAAGGCAATCAGTCGATTTTCGGTTTAATGATTGAGAGCAACATTGGCTGGGGCAATCAAAAACTCACGGATCCAAAGAATCTAGAGTACGGTGTTTCGATTACCGATGCCTGCATCGACTTCCCAACCACCGAAACAGCGTTAACCAGCATGGCTGAAAAATTAAGGGAGATCCTACCTAAAAGGGATCGCAAAACGTTTTTAGTATAATCTGGAGTAATTCTATGAAAGGCGACGCAGGAACCATCAAACACCTAAATCAAGTATTGGCAAATGAGTTGGTTGCCATCAACCAATACTTTCTTCATGCCAAAATGCTCAAAGACCAAGGTTATTCAAAATTGGCTGATTACACCCATCATGAATCCATCGATGAGATGAAGCATGCTGACCAATTAGTAGAGCGTATTTTATTTTTAGAAGGCCTGCCCAACCTCCAGGACCTCGGCAAGCTGATGATTGGCGAAACCCCGGATGAAATGATGCAATGTGACTTAAAACTGGAACAAAAAGCCGTTCCCGATTTAAAAGCCGGTATTGCCCACTGTGAATCAGTGCAAGACTATACGTCCCGCGATTTACTGCAATCCATCCTCGATGCCGAAGAAGAGCATATCGATTGGCTGGAAACCCAATTAGGCTTGATTAAAAATTTAGGGTTAGAGAATTATTTGATTACCCAAATTTAACAATACCCTGCTTAAGAGCGGTTTTAAACCTAACCGCTCTTAAGCTGACTGAAAAAATCCAGCAGTATTGCTTTTGTTTTCCTGGTTGTGCTCGGATCGAATGTCAGATTTAACTGAGGGTTACTCGAAAAATCAAAAGCATGCCATGTGTCTGTAAACACGATAGCCGTCAGCCAGTCGGAGTGGTTTGGCTGGTTGCTCCAGTAATAACCGCACTCTTTTTCATTAACATAGCGATCGCCTTCAATACCAATATACAACGTGCGCCTGATCGGCCATTCGCTTTGCTTTGATACTTCACTGAGATAACCACAATAGGGGTAAATCAATACCGTCGCTGGAGTACGGTTTATGATTCGCTCTACGGATGCAGCGGGGAATTCTTTTAACGTTGTTGGGCTTTTTCCCGCCTGTAGCATGATTAAAGCGTCCATCACACTCCACCCACCATGACTCCAGCCAATAGGGATCAGCTGACTGTGCGGGTGTTGTTGTGCAATCCAATCCAGCGCCGCTAACACATCCGCCGCCCGTTCATGGCCATAAAATTCTCGCCCTGCACAGACATCTTTTGCAGACAAATCTCGAAAAGCAAAAGAGTTCACGCGGTACACAGCAAAACCCTGTTCACCAAACCACTGTTGCCAAACACCGATATGATCCATCTCACCCCCACACCCATGAAACAACACCATTATGGGGTTTGAATCGGCAAATTGAAGCGAGCTGCCCGTTAAGCGCTTTTCGGTTTCAGCAAGGAATGTAGCGTACTCTACCTTCTGATTGAGATAGCCATGTATATGCAACCAAAACAAGGCAGCTGCACCCAAGGCAGAGAACACGAGCAGTGATAGTGTTTTTTTTAACATACGCTTTGGAATGCCGTTGCATGCACTTACTCAGGAAGCCCCAGTGACGCAAAACAGCTCTACTTGTTGATTCCCCGGGTCGCTGGCCTACCCTCTAATTCTTTCCCTGCAATAACAGGCTCCATGATTGTGCCACTGACATCGTAATCGAGCGTGGTCAGTTTATCGAGCTTATCCCCAAACACCTGCTCAATGAGCAACGCCGTTGCGGCGGCCGGCAAACCACCGGTTGCGGCCGCCGGTAAGACCAGATTACGGCTTAGCGGAACTGTGACAGCCAATTTTTTATCAAGCACTTTAGACTCCCAATCCAGCGTGCCCGCCACATCTAATTGCAATGAAGGTCCTTTTAAATGCAAACGATGGGTTGTTAACAGCTGATTTTCAAACGCAACATCCACATCCAATTTATCATACGCCAAGCCTTTGCTAAAAATATCTGAAAAATCCAATTTCAATCGTCGGGTAATGGTATCGATGTTTAACAGACCTAAGAAGCGAATCGGAGACACATCGGCATCTGTATTTAATAACCGCCCATCACGTGAATTGCCTTTAAGCTGACCCACCAAACTGGCCATCTCGGGCTGAAAAATATGATTCGACCAACGAGATTCTATTTCAAACCGACTGTTTTTTGATTCCAATACTTTGGGCAGTTCCCAGGTTTCCATAAACTGCGCCATATCCGGAATACTCACAATGCCCTTCACCGTTGAAGTTGCGCCTGCCGCTGAACTTGTGCTGGGATTAGAGTCACCCAACCCAGCCCCTAAGCGCCAACTCGCATCGCCTTTAAACGCCAAAGCGCGCGACTGAATATCGACGGCTTGAGCCTCCAAACCCAGGCCATCTCGAGTCGGCCGCAATTGCGCCTGCCAACGCCCCCAGTTGTCGTCACCGATGGCTAAATCCGTGATATGCACATTCATTGCTGGAAACCAGCGCATCAGATCTGGGGTTTGTTGAACATAATCGGCTAATGTCTGTTGCCACCCAGCGGGTTCTTCTGTTGCGACCGCTTCGCTTGATTTGTCGGTTTCGTTTGATTCGACGGTTTCGTTTGATTCGACGGTTTCAATTCGTATTTTTGGCACAAACGCATCGATAAAATACTGCTGATTGACAGGCAATGGCGTGTTGCTATTCGATAACAACCAATGCTGCCAATACAAGACGGGGATATCAGCTTGCAGCTCTAGGTTGGAAGACGCCAAGCCTAACGACCAGCTTTGCGGGCCGCTTTTAACATCAAAATCCGCCCCCTCAACCCTGAAAGTCCCCCAGGTCAGCGCCTCAAAGTCCAAACTCAACTCAGATAACGTCAAGAAGCTCGATAAGCGCTTCGCTTCTTGCTCTGGACTTGGTTTGGTTTCAGAGGCGGTTTCAGAAAACAGCGTTAACCAATCGTCTATTGTGACTTCAGGCAACTGACCACTGATGTAAAGCCCAGTTTTAGACTCTTGCCACTGCCAATAAGCCGGCCGATCTCCAAAATGCAACCAACCACCTAAGAGCCCTTGCTCACCCATCTGCCAATTTAAAGACAACAGGTCTTTGATCTCTAAATCCATCACCGGAGGCGATGCGTCCAGGTTCATCTGAAACGTCATCGGCATCGCATCCGCTGTTGCTTTTTGAAAGGGAGCCGGCCAATCTGCCGCTCCCCCTTCTAAAGAGCTGGTCACTCGTAACTGATTAGCCACCTGCTGTGAACTGGCGCTCACATCATAAGAATTTAAGGATAAATCCGCTTGATAGGTCACTTCCCCATCCAGGCGTTCGAAAGGGCCTGCTAAATTCAACCAACTGACCGCATTTTTTATCGGCATTGGTCCAGCCATCGACAAGCCAATCCCCCATACTCCTGAAGAATTTTTACGACTCTTAATGGAGCCCTCAACCGGCGCTCCCAAAAATTGTGCCTGCCAACTGGGCGAACGCAAGCCAAATTCCGAGTCGTAGGTAAACGCCCCTTGTAAATTTTCAAGTTCAACGCGCCACTTGTCGGCCAGTAAACGATTTTGTGAGAGATCAATAGCGACCATGATATGAGGCGGCGTATCGTCCCGTTTAGCATTCAATGGCAAATCCATCGTTACATCCAACGCCATCTCACCGGATAACTGAACGGCATCCAAAAACGTCTCGAGTTTTTTTCTCAATGGGCTCATGTTTAAGGTCGCAAGACCGTCTTTACTATCGCCTTGACCAGAGCCTTGTAACGACAGCCGAGCAGGCAAGTTTCTCAATGTGGGTGTGTGTCCTGGTCCCAGGTACACTTGAACATCCTCAACCGTGGCGTCCAATAGCTTGGCCGAATCCACCGACACATCAACGTGTTTGTTGAAAATATTGACATCAACGATCCCCTCAGTTGCTGGAGGCCAGGGCGGCAAGTAATCCACGACCGCATCAGCCACATCAAATGACATGGCTAAGCTACGCTGGACCGGATCCCGTAATGACGATAGATTTAAGCGTAAGGAAATGTTTCCCGCCTCCAAATCACCCCCGACAATCGCTTGATCCAGCCAAGACACCACGCCCTTTTTCATCACGCCAACCGGCAAATACGCCCCCACTTTATTGCCTTGCGCCTGTTCAATGGCCAGCTGAGCCCACAATTGCTGATCAATTTCATCGGGCACGCCTGAGTCTAAACGCAACATCAGGTGCGCTTTTGCATCCGACGTCGAAAACGATAAGGGGCCAGTTTGCAATTGATGCACAGACTTTGATTGCGCATCAATCTCCAACAAAATCGGCCCCTTTAAATCCGTTAACGCAGTGGGCGTCCGAAACAATTTAGGGTGAAAAAACTCAGCGTTTTCTGTTTCTAATACGACGGCGACGTCCTCTTGGAAATAAGCAAAACGAGCGTCTATGCCAGATACGAAGGCCTCCGATTCGGGCGTCTTAGAATCATTTTTAACACCTAGGTCTTCAACGCCCCCCATGACGGCTAACTGCCATGCCGCCTCCGCTTCTGTCATCGCTTTGGACGCTTCAATCACCACGTTTTTGAGCTTACCAGTCACTTGATGTCGGTTATCATCAATCACGGACTTCAGCGCCAAGTCTTTTAAAAACGACCATTGCGCTACTCGCTCAAAATCCGCCAAATTCCATTCAGGCACCCTGAATCGCCACTGTTTTTCTTGCTCGGTCACACTGGATCCAAGGTATAACGTCGGCAACCACCAGTTACCTAAGTCAGTGCTTTGCAAACGAATGTCGTACAAACCGGATTCCCAGCTCTTGGAATCGCTTAAAAGCGGTCTTTTTAGTAAAAAGTTCAAGCTCAGCGCTTCAACGGCTAAGGGCTCGTTAGTTTTATGCTTTGTTTCAAGCACCGTCAGCCAATCTTCTGCATTCAGACTGCCCCTGATGCCGGTGACTTGCTGATTCGCAAAATCCGTCCAAAGCTCTGCCTCGAAAACCCCGGTTACAAGATCCCCCCCCGTTGTTTTTAACAAACCATCCGCCACTAATTTTTCAGCCCAAGCGGCGACATCGATGTGCTTCGACTGCACATACACTTGCCCATTCCAGGTGTTGAGTTCTAAGGATTCACCCCGAATATGACTTTTGACCACCAACTCCACGGGTGAAGGATCTTGAATGATGACCTGAGCTTTGATCTGATAAGCCTCCTCCCATTTAGCTAAAGTCGCTCGTTTTACTTTACCGACAAAAGCTTTATCACCAATGGACCATGCCAATCGAGCGTCTTGAATCACAATCCCTTGCGTCTCGATCAATCGATCTAACCAACGCATGGCTTTATAAAACTGAGAATAGCGTTGCTCAATCACTGCTTTGGTTTCTTGCTGCTGTTGATCCGCATAAAAAACAGGGCGTACGCCTTCAAGCCCCTTAACTTGAATATCTTTGATTTTAGAAAGAAGATCCGCATTCTCTTGATCAGTACTTAATTCCCTAGATAATTCTGAATGCAGCTCAATTTGAGCGCCATCAATATGAAAAAAACTCAATACTGGCTGCCGACGCCATAAGGACCTTACGACATCGATACCAAACTGACAAAACGAAAAAGACAGTGCAGGCACTTGATGATCTGACATGGGTGACGTTGCGCTCTCACCTTGGTAACTCTCACCTTGGTAACTCTCACCTTGTAAAATACGGAACTCTTTTATTTCTATCGCGGGCGAAAAAAAGTTGGCTTGATAGTTTAGGCTCTCGATGCGAACCGGCGCATTTAATTGCTGACTTAACCAATACTCAATGCCTTTGACTTGTTGGGGCACTTTGACAATCAGAATCTGATTGATCGCCACGTTGAGTACCGCCAAAATCAGAATCAAGCAACTGAACCACCAAACCAGCTCGATTCCCCATTCACACCCTTTTCTGACCCTAAGGTTTAAAGAGCTAGGGTTTAGAGAATCTGGCTTCGAGCTCTTTGAAGGCATTAGATTTGTACCCGATGTTTAATGCCACGAACGGAATCCAACAACCAAGCCACCACCGGCCACAACAAAGCAGAAGACAGAATAGGTAAATAATACAACCAGGATTCCGTCACACCGGTCACCACCCCTTGAAGGGTTCTGTTAACCAGCAAATTAATACCGATCAACACCATGACAACGCCTGATTGATAAATCACAGGAAACACTCGAAAGCGCAAATACACCACATAAGTACAATACGCCTGTATGGCCAGAGCGGCCGCCTGTTGCCCTAATAGAGTGCCATGCAATACGTCCAACCAAAGCCCCACACACCAGGCAAAAAAAACACCGCAACGATGCGGCATATACAACCCCCAATAAATGACCACCAACGCCACCCATTCGGGTCGAAACCAAAATCCATAATGCCCCAACCAAGATTGGGCAAATACCAGTAACTCAAGCAAACTGGCCAACACAATACTAACGCCAATTTTAAACATAGCTAAATGATCGGGTTTCACAGGCGGTGCTCCTGAATCACCACCAGCACATGGTGCAGCTTATCCAACTCAGACTTCGGCTTAGCCTCGACCTTAGCAAAGGGTTTTCCAGGATCGTGCTCAATATAGGTGATTTCAGCCACGGGATAACCCGAGGGAAAACGCCCGCCTAAGCCCGAACTCACCAGCAGATCCCCGACTTGAATGTCGGCCGTATCAGGCACATGGGAAAGGTTTAATTTACCCAGCAAACCGGCTCCGACCGCAATCGCCCTCACCCCATTGCGATTGTTACGCACCGGCACTGCGTGGCGATTGTCGGTTACCGTCAAAACGCGACTGGTATTGGGCCCCACTTTGATGATCTGTCCAGTCAAGCCTTTTTCATTCAACACCGTCTGACCCACGCTGACCTGATCATGAAAACCTCGATTTAACACAATTTCATGACGAAAAGGATCCGGATCGACGCCAATCACTTCCGCAATTAACACGCTTTCTGAGACGGTCTCTGAGGAATTCAGTAAGGCTCGCAGCCGCTGATTTTCAGCCATCAACGAAGCCATCTGCTGTAATCGTCGATTCAACAGCAAATTATTCAGCCTGAGCGATTCATTTTGCACCTGTAATGCATCTCGATCGGCCGCTTGCTTAGAAAAATACAAGCTTAACGATTTAGGAAGGTGTGCAACGTATGCGATGGGCTCCGTTAAATACCCTGTCATCTGACGTAACGTCAACGTCCACTGAAAGCGCCCATCTGAAACAATCAATACGACGGAGACAAAGAGTAAAAACAATAATCGATAACCAGGCACACTGTGCCGAATAAACAAGGTTTCTATTTAGACCACCTCTTAATAAAACCTCTTACTAGTTATAAAACCTTTACTAGTTATAAAATCTTTACTGGTTATAAAAGCCCTTACTAGCTCCAGTCGGAAGCAAACAGATCAAAACCACGGGTTTCCATCATTTCCATGGCCTTACCGCCGCCTCTGGCCACACACGTCAGAGGGTCTTGGGCCACGATCACCGGCAATCCGGTTTCTTCACTGATCAGTTTGTCGAGGTCTCTGAGTAACCCCCCGCCCCCCGTGAGCACCAAACCGCTTTCGGCAATGTCAGACGCCAATTCCGGAGGCGACTGCTCAAGCGCACTCTTGACCGCATCGACGATGGTGGACAGTGGTTCTTGCAGGGCTTCTAAAATTTCAGCACTGTTTAATGTAAAACTTCTGGGCACCCCTTCGGCCAAATTTCGACCTCGAACATCGATCTCCAACAACTCTTCGGATGGATAAGCGCAGCCTATTTCTTGCTTGATACGCTCCGCCGTGCCATCACCTATTAATGAGCCATAATTTCTACGTACATAGGTCACGATGGCCTCATCAAATTTATCACCGCCCACTCGAACCGACTCCGAGTAAACCACCCCATTCAACGAGATAATGGCAATTTCAGTTGTTCCGCCACCAATGTCCACCACCATGGAACCACTGGCTTCATCAACCGGCAAGCCGGCGCCAATCGCAGCCGTCATCGGTTCTTCGATTAAGTAGACCTCTCTAGCGCCTGCACCTAAAGCGGATTCTTTAATGGCTTTACGCTCGACCTGGGTTGATTTGCAAGGCACGCACACTAAGACGCGCGGGCTGGGTACAATAAAGCTGTTTTCATGCGCTTTATGAATAAAGTGCTGCAGCATCTTTTCAGTGACATGAAAGTCAGCGATGACGCCGTCTTTTAATGGCCGAATGGCGGTGATGTTGCCCGGCGTACGACCCAGCATGCGTTTCGCATCTGTGCCCACCGCAGCGACACTTTTTTGACCATTATGTTGACGAATGGCCACTACCGAGGGTTCATTTAATACAATGCCTCGGTCTCTTGCATAAATCAGGGTATTTGCGGTGCCTAAATCAATCGACAAATCGCTTGAAAAAAGTCCCCTTAATCGTTTGAACATAGTACGCTCTACTTAATTGTTAATTTTTTTGTGCAAAATCTTTCATTGCTCGTAAAATATCCCGACGGCTGATTTGCCCGGCTAACCGACCCGTATCCACAACAGGCAGGCGACGACGCCGATTTTTAAGGAAGATTTCAGCAACAGCAATCACATCGTCTTCAGGGTCTACCACATCGACACTGGTGGCCATAAAATCTTTCACAATGCCGCCAATCGCCTGGCCTTCGTAGTAACCGGTTTTCAACAACGTTTTAAGGCAATCACTTTCTGAAAACATGCCTACTAACTGCCCAGCCGTATCCGTCACTGGCGCACCAGAAATACGATGCTGCAGCAAGACGTCAATCGCTTCAAAGATATCGGTTTCAGGCGAAAACGTAATCAGGTTTGTCGTCATATAATCTTGTACTTTTACTGACACCAACATAACCATCTCCAACAAATAATAGAGCTAAATAATAGAGCTAGGGGAATCTAGATCAAGGGAACTCTAAAGTAAGGGGCTCTCAGAAAGCAAAACGCCGTTATTATCAGCATAGACGTAATTTCCGGGGAAGAATGATACACCACCAAACTCAACGGGACTATTTAAATTCCCCCAACCACGTCGAACACTTTTTCTTGGTGTTGCCGCCAACGCTTGTACGCCTAACGCCATGTCTCGAATCGCATCCACGTCTCGGATGCAACCAAAGATAATCAGACCCGACCAGCCGTTATTCATCGCCTTTTCAGCCAGCATGTCACCTAACAAAGCACAGCGCAGTGATCCTCCCCCATCGACCACCAGCACACGCCCCTCACCAGGCAGTCCAACTTGTTGTTTAACGATGGAGTTATCCTCCAAACACTGAGCCGTGACTATGGGCCCATGAAAACAGTGTTTACCCCCAAAGTTACGCATAATAGGTGCCAATACAGATACTTTATCTGCGTGCTCATCGTACAAATCTGGAGTGAGAAAATCCAAAGCAGATGACATCCGTTGTCTCCCGTAATCCGTCAACTATTTCTGTCTAATAATTAGCTATACAGCAGGTCCTAAAGACGTCGGATCTTCGCCTGCCGCGGTATGCACTATACCCGTTTGCAACCCATCATTTAACAGCCAACGGCGCAGTTTGGTTTGCAACTCCGCCAAATCAATCGGCTTTAACATCACATCATCCATTCCGGCTGCGAAGCAACGCGTTTCTTCACCATCCACCACATGCGCCGTCATGGCAATTATAGGCACTCGAGGCAACCCCCTCGCTTCTTCGATGCTCCGAATCCGCTCAGTGGCATCGTAACCATTCATATGAGGCATTTGGCAATCCATTAAGACCAAATCGAACGGCTTTTCTGAAAAAATATCCACCGCCTGAACCCCATCTTCGACCACAGAGACCGTGTACCCTAATCGCTTTAGCATCCCCTTTTCGACCATCTGGTTCACCTTATTGTCTTCAACCAACAAGATACGATAATCCTTGTCTTTACATAAGGTTTTGTTGGGCAGATATTCCGTTACCTTTTTCTTTCGATTGATGCGAAATAAGTTATCCAAAATATCATAAAACACTTTAGATTGAATCGGCTTGGTCATTAAAACCAAATCTTCATACCCTTCTAAATAGTTTTTAATTTCCGCTTCGCTGCGTTGTTCTAACGACAACAATAAAATTTGGCGACAATTCATCAAAGATGGATCTTCTTTCACGATTTTTGATAACTTTAATGCGCCGTGATAGCGAAAGCCAAAATTAAGCATGCACAAATCAAACGAGTTTTTTTCTCGTGCCGCTTGGCGCAGCGTCTGCAGCGTATGATCGTAATCAGGCGGTGCCACCTGCGCCACCACGCCCCAACTTTTTAATAGCTTAACGATGCTGCTGGCCATGCCTTCGGGCATTCCATAGAGCAGCACTCGTTTGCCTTCAAACACACTGAACTGATTGCTTTGCTGGCCTTGCTGAGTAGAGAGCCTAAGGTGCGCTGTAAACCAAAAAGTACTGCCTTTGCCTTCTTCGCTGACCAAACCAATTTGACCCCGCATGGCCTCAACCAACCCTTTACAGATAGCCAACCCTAATCCAGTGCCACCCTGCTTACGTTCGGTTGATGAATCCGCTTTGTGAAAGGCTCGAAACAGCTGATCTTGTTGTTCGGATGAAATACCCGTACCTTGATCGGAGACCTGAACCCGAAGCAAGCCTTCATTCGACGACAGCCTCACCATACTGACGGCCACCACAACCTCCCCTTGCTCACTGAACTTGATCGCGTTACCAATCAAATTACTCACCACCTGCGTGATGCGATTATGATCCCCCCGCACGCGTATCGGAATGTTCTCATCAAAATAACACGATAACTCAAGACCTTTAGCGTGCGCCTGAGGCCCAATCGTCTCAAGGGTTTCATCAAAACATTTGCGTAAGTTAAACACCACAGAATCTAACGCGATCGAACCGGAAGCGATTTTGGAGAAATCCATGATATCGTCCACCAAACTCAACAGGTGCTGACCTGCATGTTGCGCCACGCTGATGATTTCACGTTGATTGTCTGATAACTTCATCTCAGCCAGTAACGTCAGCATCCCCAGCACGCTGTTCATCGGAGTGCGAACTTCGTAGCTGAGGTCCGTCATCATATCAACACGCACCTCACCTAGGCGCACCAGCTTTGCATTCGCCACTTCCATACGACGGTTGGCTTCTTTTAGTTCCTCTAACGTCTCTTGATTCTGCCAAAAGAAATCGTACCCTTTTTGACTCCAGTGGATGAGACCAAAGAAAACAGCGATCGTCGCCACACACACCAGTAATGCAAAATCAGAATCAGTGAGTAAGAACGCAAAAAACAGCGGGATCATCGTGATGACATGAAAAATTTTATTGGCTTGATTAAATGGAAGCCAAACAATGCCGTGATAAACCGCCATGCCCACGGTAGCCAACACCATCACCCAGGTGATTTGCTGCTCAACCCCCAGCTGAATCACTGACGTAAACACAAATACGCTCCACACCAGACTCTGAAAGCCATTAAACAGCAGAAACCCAAAACGACAACGCTGAGGCCCTCGAGCATAGAGCGTCTGAATTTTTAACATCAACAAAACTCGAACGCCGGTGAGCAACAACAGGCAAAATCCCGCGACCAACACCAGCCTGGGAATCCGTTCCACCAGGTCAGAGCTGACTAACAGCAAGCAATAAATCAACAGCTGACAGAAATAAACAATGAAGGACTGACGCGCCACCGCCATATCGATGCGCTTTAAGATTTTACGATCTTTTTTTAACTTTTCCAGCGTCATGAACTTCCGCTTGCCCTCAAAATGCCAGTTGAGCGCAAACCCGCGCCGCCTATAAATTATAGACGTCACGCTGACGCAAACAGGGAACTTAAGTTAAGTTTTGCGATTACCTTAGGGACCTTAGGAAGCGTGGAAATCTAGCGATAAATACGGTTGCAAAATGTCTTTACCTGGCAAGATGGCGTTCAGCAAGCACAAAATGGTGTACGCGCCGAGGATTTTACGGCTAACAAACACCAGCTCTTTTGGTGGCATTTTAAAATGCCGAGAAAAAGCCGCATTGGTAACATGGCGAGCGATACGGTTAACAATGTCCGATTGCCCCCAATCATAGGGTTCAGCGGTTAGAAAAGGTTCCAGCGCCAACTCAACCAATTGGTATAACGCCTCAAAAACGGGTTCCGGCGCTGCCTCCGACAGGAAATCTAAATCCAATAGCGCTTGTTTCACAGCCTCTCGATCTTGCTCAACGGCGCCAACGATCAACTGTTTCCCGACCCGCATCAACGATGGCGACAGGCAGTAAATGGCACCAAAATCCAGCAGTACCAATTGATCTTGCTCATCGGGCTGAAGCTTAACAAGGTAGTTCCCCAGGTTTGGGTCCGTTTGTAACTCGCCCCACTGCATCACTTCTTTCCAAAACAGATCGATGCACAACAAACCCAAGCGGTTACGGCGCGTCTGAGAAAGAGCCAGCACGGTCGGATCATTTAACCGCACGCCCGCCTGGTATTGAGAGGCCAGCACCCGAGGTGAGCACAGTTCTGGATACGGCTTGGGGACCACGTAGTTGGTATCCTCCGCGAGATACTCAACGAATCGTTGTGTCGCTGCCAACTCCCGCTCATAATCAACTTCATTGTGCAGCATCTCCCGTATGACCGAGAGCCAAGATTCCAGCGATTTAGAGGCCGGCACCAGGCGTGTTAACTGCAACCAGTAGGCAATCGCGGCCAGGTCAGAATCGATCGAATCCGAGACACCGGGGTACTGAATTTTTAAGCAGAGTTGCGATTCGATGTCCGGCGCTTTGGCCAAATGCACCTGGGCCAAGCTGGCACAACCAAGAGGGTCTGAGTGGATCTCCAAGCGGGCGACAACGTTGGCACCCAGCTCTGATACCAGTTGTTCTCGAAGTTCTGGCCACGCCATTGGGAAGGTTTGGTTATCCAGGGCATGCAGCGCCTCGGTCACCTCTTTGGGTAAAAACGCCTCCCCCCACAGAGCCAAGGTTTGGCCCACTTTGACCACACTGCCTTTTAGCTTGCCGAGTTCGGCAACAAAATAGGCCGCTTCGTCCGACATATTGCGTTTTTTCGCCGCCAGTCGTTCCTCTTCTGGCAACAGCCAAGTACTCGCCGAACGCCGAGCGTACCGAGCCCCCGCCAACACACCAGCCTTAGCCAGGCTCAGACGACGCTCAATCGGTCCGGTTTTAAGCTTTTTTAAGTGTTTTTTATCAGAGAACACAAATCATTTCTAACGTTTTGGAAAGGTTTGAAAATTAAAGCCAATTATTAGAGTAATTAAAAGTGAGCGCCGCCGCTTTGTCCATAACAAGACGCGACTGCGGGGGCAGCTATTACTGCAACGTATTCACCGGCACCATATAAACCGGCACTTTTGAGCGCTGCAACACTTTGTTGACGGTCGAACCCAATACATGGGCCTCTTCAGGATCAGGCCCTTGCGAGCCCATCACAATCAGGTCGGCTTTTTCTTCGTCGGCCTGTTGGATAATGACATCTGCTGGATTGCCTCGAACCACTTTAACATCCTTAACGCGGCCGGGGCTCATATTCAAATCAATAAACTCATCCTGAAACCCTTCGATGACCTGCTGGCGTATCGCATCCATAACCGCCGGCAAGCCATACTGGCGCAAATCATGGATCATATCGTCCGGGATGTAGGTTTCCAACACCGCATCCGCAAACACCCCCAAAGGCTCAACGGCATGAACCGCAACGACCTTAGCATCGTATTTTTCAGAAAGCGCCATGACGTGCTGCAGCAGAAAGGTGCCATACAAGCCTAGGTCAGTTGGGTATAAAATGGTTCGAATCATCTAAAAGCTCAATCTCTTCATGTCATTGCCAGTTTCAAAACAAACCGTGTTTCGATTGATGGCGAATGCAGATCACAGGCCGTCCGTTCTTGATCATCAGTTAATCAAATTTTAGCACCGAAACAAGAAACAAGAGGTCGCTTTTCGAACAATATACAAATTCAAACAATCGATAGCAGAAGATCATCTACTGGCTTTGTAGCATAGACAATGAGGTCCGCCCGTTCTCATCCTATTCGATAACGGTGGACTTATGATGTGTGGTCTTGTGAATCAATCGTGTATGATCGCAATTATCCGGAGAACAGCCATATAAAATTGAGCCTTTACGTTAAAGCTATGAACCCTAGAGTAATCAAAGTTGATCCTAAGCCTAATTTCCAACTTGCCATCACTTTTGATAATGGTGAAACAGGCATTTATGATTGCTCTGGCGTGTTAGAATTTGGCGTATTTAAAGAACTAAAAGACGAGAACTATTTTAAAAAAGTCACCATATCAAGCGGTACAGTTTCATGGCCTAATGAACAAGACATATGCCCAGACACACTCTATCTTGATTCCAAGAAAACATCCTCGAGTTAACATCTTCAGAATTACCAATGGAAATCCTGATTTGACCCCCTACTGCCTTTAAACACTAAGACCGCATGAACTTGTAGAACAAATAAAGTTTTAAAAAGCTGTCTTTTGTCAGCTCAACTTCGTTCATGCCATAGGCATCATTTAACGTAGCGCCGCGATCACTTTCGGGCATCCCGACAATCTCTCGAGAGACTTCCTCGACGATGGCCATTTGGGATTCCGACTTTTCCCAATTAAAATGCACGGAATCGTGTTTAACCGTCACGTAAATTGTGCTCTCATCGTTTTTGGTTTCTTTTAACCAAAACGACATGGATTCCTCGTTAGAGAAGGCATCAAAGACTTTTAAAACGGCCGAATGAAAATTCGCTGGCAACGGGAATCGTTCAACGGGCGTTTTTAAAAACATAGTTTGCGTGAGGTTAGCCTGACCACTTTTGACATACCCAAAGGTATAGCCGCCTAATTTTAACGACTGATCAAAATTATCCTCACGAGGTTTTTGATCAAACAATGGATTGATTTTTGCGATCGCACAACGAGACAACCCCCTAAGGCAATCAAATCCCCCTTTGCTTTTGTGGTTTTGGGAGGTGGGCCTATTAACAAACGCGGCCTGACACACCGCCAATGACGAGACCAATACAGAATTAATTTTCATAAGCGTTGATTTAAGAAAACGAATGAGTGATTTTAAATTTATTATTTAATTAGGAATTGAGATTTATTCATCTGAATAACAAAACGCATAAAGCATACATTTTGCACAACAAAGATCCAAGCAGTTTCTAAAACTGTTTACTGGATAAAATAAAAAAGCCCCACAATGAAAATTCAAAGTAGGGCTTTTCAATTAATTGGGGATCAATACATCATACTTCACTGAAGAGGTGTCAATCTCTACATCTTACCGACCATCTACCTGAAAGGAAGCTAGGTAAATTAGCCCCACTGGGGATACTAGAATCAAAATCTGTTAGCTTGAGTGTTCCACTCTCAGCAGCATCGCGGAATATTTCAAGCGTATAATTATGAGCAGGCGTTGACCACCACCAGTTTCCATACTGTTGTACTCTTTCATTGTAAATATTCTTGTAATCTTCTAAGTGCGAATACAAAAAACTTTTATAAGTTTTTTTATTCTCATTAACTCCTGGTGTGATCATAATGTCCAACACGGGATATTTTATCCTGGAGTAAGATTTTTTCCCTTTAAGGGTGCAAGTAATATCATTCGCAGTAGCGTTGGTCGCATTAAATATTAAGCCTAATACACAAACACGAAGAAGGAATTTTAAGGCTGACATTTGAGTGCAAACATGGGGAGTTTTAAATTTTAATCTAAGCATATAGATCATCCTATCTTGATAGTTGTATGGTTAAGTTTAGAAAATTAGGCTGATGTAAACTGTCCATAAAAGCCTTGAAACTATCTAAACTGGTTAGTTTTGTACTCTCTCACAGAATGGTCATATGCTCTTTGCTCGTACATCTGCGAAAAAACACTGCCTATTCAACTTAAAATCGGTTAAATTTTAGCTGTTTGAAATGTTATTAAAAGGGGGGGTTTGTGTTTTATAAGTGGTTGTTTGTAATGCTGTGTAAAGCTGCTGAAGAGTCTCTAACCTAAGACTGATTGGTGATACCGTGGGGCACGTGGGCTGTTGGGACGTGGTCGCTGGCTTTTAGGCAATGACCTTTTTGATCATCAAAGAAAATATCCGCCCCAAATGCCTTTAAAAACTCAGTTTTTTCAAGACCACCTAAAAATAGGCTCTCATCAATTCGAATATTCCAACTGCGTAACGTTCTCACCACCCGTTCATGCGCTGGCGCCGAGCGGGCGGTGACTAATGCGGTTCGAATTGGGCTGTTGGACTCTGGGAACTCGCCTTGAATGTTGTTTAAGGCACTCAATACCGCTTTAAACGGTCCGCCGGGTAGCGGTTCGTGCGCTTTTTGTTTTTCTAATTCCGTAAAGCCCTTCAATCCATACGCTTGATACGCACGCTCAGATTCATCCGAAAATAAAACAGCATCGCCATCGAACGCGATGCGAACCTGTTGATCCGATGATGCAAGCGGGCCGTGCGGCAATATGGTCGCAGCAGCCAAACCAACCTCCAAAGCACGCTCCACATCTTCTGGATTAATCGATAAAAACAAATGCGCACCAAAGGCGGAAATGTATTTGTAAGGATTAACACCGTTGGTAAAAGCCGCTCGGCTGATGGGTAATTGATAGTGCTCTATCGAGTTAAACACCCTCAAGCCAGTATCCGAACTGTTGCGGGATAATAACACCACCTCAACACCCGCACGCCCATCCAGCAGCTCATTAATGTGCAACAATTTTCGCACCAAAGGCAGTGCGCCGCCTTCTTCCAATACCGCATCTTCATGCTCAATTTGATACTGGCGATACGCCTCTAGACCCTGAGTTTCAAAAATATGATGGCTTTCATCCAAATCAAATAAAGCTCGCGAAGAAATGGCGATGACCAATTTGCCATTAAATTCCGGATGCATCATTGGATTCCCTTGAGTATTAAACGCCAGCCTTGTCGGCTCCAGTACTTCATTCATATTAAATAATAGCGCCTTCTTCTGTTTAATGTTTGTACTCTAAGACTTGTGCTCAACGGTGTGAGGCACAGGGTATCAAACACTGATGGGCCAATTAAAATTACTTCGAACTTTCACCTAAAAGCGCATACAAACGACTCACTATTGTTCGCCCGATAATGTAAAATCACGGTCATGCTTGTTGAGAATCACCATAATTCTAATAATCAAAAGACCTAACACCTTATGTTCACAAATACTGTACATGCAACTTCCCGCTTAAATACTGAATACGCCAGAGATTTGAAGCACCAGGCCAGCCCCCTCCAACCTCATAGTGCCGAGTCAAAATTTCACAATACACATTTGTCTATGAGGACCGCTGTGGACAATACTGTTCAATTAGCATCTTCTGATGACTCGATCTCATCCGAACAAAGCGATTCAACACCTAAGCAGTCAAATGTAACCGCTTCAAGAAAAGATGCCTCAAGCAACGACCACACTGCTGAAAAGGTTATTGAATCGAACAACAAAACACGAACTCAAATACTGGAAACCTTAATTCAAAGTAATCAAAAAAAACTATTAGAACTGGAATCTGAAGTTAAAGAAATTCAAAACGACATGTCGGCCATAAGCAACCTGCGTGAAGGGAAAGTACCTTTACTCAAATTTGAAAAAGAAGCTTTGATTTCCAGAGTGGTTCAGCTGAAAAAAATCCATCCCTAAATTCAAAAATGAAGTGCATAACTCAAACTGAGTGGAAAAGTGGGTCAGAAGCTTATAGGCTGAACCATTTTTCTCCGGCAAGAGATTATGATATGAGCAAATATAAGCAACTGACCTATGAACAAAGATGCCAGATTGAAGTACTAAATAAAAGCAGTTTTAGCCAAACTGAGATTGCTGAGGCTATTGGAGTATCCCAATCGTGCATCAGCCGAGAGCTGAAGCGTAACAGAGGCGAGCGAGGGTATCGCCACAAGCAAGCGCAATTAAAGGCCGAGAAAAGACGTCGTCAGATCGACAAACAGCACAAAATGACTCCTGAAATGATCGATCTCATTGAGGATAAGATTTACAAGAAATGGAGCCCTGAACAAATCAGCGGTCGGCTAAAAGCGGAGGAAAATATCCACATCAGTCATGAATCTATCTACCAGCATATCTGGGAAGATAAGCGCTTGGGAGGCGACTTGTATTCGTTTCTACGGCGTACCGGAAGAAAATATCAGTCTCGTGGTAAGAATGGAAAGACAACCCGTGGCCAGATTAAAAACAGAGTCAGCATTGATGAGCGCCCTGATATCGTCGATAAAAAAGAGGAAGTGGGTCATTGGGAAATTGATACCGTTATTGGCAAGAACCACAGCGGTTGCTTGGTCACGATCGTTGAAAGAGTCACCAAGTTTACAGTATCCGCGCGGCTTGATAGCAAGCACTCTGATGAGGTAACCGCTGCAGCCGTCACCCTGTTAGCGCCTTTCAAAAAGGTTGTGAACTCGATAACCGCAGATAATGGCAAAGAGTTTGCCCAGCATGAGAAAATATCCGCTCAGCTTGAGTGTGATGTTTATTTTGCGCACCCTTACCACTCTTGGGAGAGAGGCTTGAACGAAAATACGAATGGGTTGCTACGCCAGTATTTTCCCAAATCTACGGACTTTAAGGAGGTCTGTGATAACGAAGTTGAGTGCACGGTGGCATGCTTGAATAACCGTCCTAGGAAAAGCCTTGATTTTAAATCTCCAGCTGCTGTAATGGATCAACATATGGCGGCATTAGCTGCTTAAATTGTTATGCACTTCAGAGTTGAATCTGCGA
>CAZECE010000110.1:0-6721 GCA_964510525.1 uncultured Pseudomonadales bacterium
AATGGCCAGTTCCTCGAGGGCTATTACAACATAATCCATCGATTCGTATCCGTTGTACTTAAAGACGCTAATCTTGAACAACCCGAGCTGGTTTTCTGGTGGAGCGAGTGCGGCAAACATGTTAGAAATTTTCCTAAGCCAAGCCTTTTAAGAAAACCTGGTGAGTTAGAAAAAGTAGTTACTTACATTATTTGGAATGCTTCCGTCGTACATAGTACAGACCATTACTCTTTTGGGCATTTACCCAACCTTGTCGAGTGGTTAAGGTTGAGAGTACCTTACCCAAACGCGAGAGTCATACCCAAATTAGATCGCTCATGTTTTACTACTAAAGAAGACAGGTTTCGCATGTTTATGACCCACAGGATGCATATTACACCTAACACAATTCATAAATTAACCGATGTTGACTATGGTTTTGATTCAACGGAAGCACAGGAAGCTCAAAAGCAATTTATTTTGGAACTAAAAAATTATGATCTCAAGCCAGGCGTTACTCGCCATGCTCCACTGGATCAAATAGCAACAAGTATTCAATTTTAAAAAGCACATCACTATTTTGAAGTGCTTAAATGAGGTTCCGTATATGAACACCCTTTTTGCAATAGATCGTGTTTATATCCTTACAGAATGGCCTAGCACTTACTGGCTATTTTATGCCATCGCAACGTTAGCTTTGTCTTTTTTTATCTATCATAAAGTTCACTTGCGTGTGCACTCTAAAAAGCTTATTGCCTCTTTTGGTTTGATACTTTTTTTAGTGAGCATTTATCCATTCATTGATTTTGCTATTTCAGGTACCAATTGGTCTGGCGGCGCAAGCAATAGAGAGCCGAATAAGGTTGAATTTCTCCACACTGCACTAATGGCAGTTTTCTCGGCCATGATCATCATGCAATTGTCCGCCATTTTATTAAAAAAACGCAAACTCCATGTTTTAGCGGGAAGATTATTGTTATACGTGCTCATGCCCGCAATTTTTATAGAGTTACTGTTTAATTCAGGTTTGTTTTTTTTAACTCAAAAACCACGGTTATTAGCGACAGTATTAGCAGGTGTACCGGAAATTGAAACCACCATCGTCATTAAGTTTGCGCTGGCATTCTCGGTCGCTATTTTGACGCCGGCCGCACTTGCAATATATTGGCTTCTAATCATAAAAGCGCCCCGAAAGCATCATACTATTTTCGCAACATTATTTATCATTGCCGCAAGCGGACCTGGTTTCGTACGCTATTTTTTTCACTTTCTTTATAATTCATCTGACTGTCCTATGTTTCTATATGATGAAATCAGTACACTGATTCAAGCAATAGGATTTAACTTGATAGGATTGTTCTTTTGCCCATTGGTTGCTTTAGTTTATGCTACAAGACCCATAAATGAGCGCAAATCAACGGCCAGTCTCTGCTTTTCTTTTCATTTTTATTTATTTCACCATATCGTATCCAGCATCGCCGCAGGAGTCATTGGCTTACCTTTCTCGATTTCATGCCACAATTCAATTCCTAACTTATAACCCTCCCCATTAACAATCTAGCATTAGGCATTTTCTTACCCATGTGGGAGCTAGGTGCGGCGACGAAGAAGTAGGGTAAAAAAGTATTTTCAGCCGTCAACAACACAAAATTTAAGATAATCTAAAGTTAAACCTTAGATTATCCTAAGTTGACCTTAGAGAAATCCACTACCCGTTCATTGATTTATATATCAACAGATAACTGTCTTTCAATATGAGTAAGCGGTATGACAGTCACTTGCTCATGAAGCAAATAAGTACGCTGTCCTGGATACACCACATAAATTTTTTCGACCTCTAACGATTCTAACGCCGAATAAAGAGACTTCGTCATTTTGGGCGCATCTTGATATTTAAATTCGAAACCGACAGCCTGTTTAGGGCTTTGAACCAATAAATCCAATTCAGCTCCTTGGTGAGTGGCCCAGAAATAACACTCCTCTGGTTCAAATTGCCCCAACTTAATCACATTTTCTAAGGCATACCCTTCCCACGAGGCCCCCAGCTTTGGGTGCGATTGAAGCGCTTGCAAGCCATTAATGCCTAGAAAATGGTGATACAAACCACTATCTCGAAGGTAAACCTTGCTTTGCTTGACCTGTCGCTTAGCAATGTTCGCATGCCAAGGTTTGAGCTCCCGCACCATAAAAGTCCCCAACAAAATATCGAGGTATTTTTTTACAGTGGCACTGCTGGATTCAATGCTGCGTGCCAACTCAGCAACATTCAAAATATTTCCATGATAATGCACCAACATATTCCAAAATTTTCGCAGTGTCTGCGCTGGAATGTTGATACCTAAATTCGGAATATCGCTTTCAAGATACGTTCGAATATAATTTTGTAACCACGTATTCGCCAACGATGCGTCTGGTGCTAAATAAGCCTTAGGAAAGCCGCCTTGCATCCAATGGCGAGTCATTTCCTCAATTTCCAGCACATGAAACGGAGAAACTTCAATATATCCAATACGCCCTGCCAAACTTTCAGAAGACTGCCGAATCAAATCTCGGGAAGCACTGCCCAAAATAAGAAAACGAGTATTTGAATCAGGGCGATCAACCAATACTCGTAGCAGGGTAAAAAGATCGGGCAAGCGCTGAACTTCATCTATAACCACCAACCCAGACAATGGACTTAACGTCAGCTGAGGGTTTTCAAGCTGAGCAAGATGCTGAGGATTTTCCAAATCAAAATACGTAACATGCTGATCGGCTTCTTGAGCAGCATGGTACGCTCGCGCCAACGTTGTCTTACCGCACTGACGAGGACCCAATAACGCCACAACTGGATGGATTTTAAAATTTTGCGATATTTTTTCGAGATATTCGGGTCGATTTACATTCAAAACCACAGTATTATCCATGAAATATTAAACTTAGAGTTGAATATTTCATGGATAATAGCATATAACTTAGGTCCACGAGAAAATTAGAGCCTCAAATACCCAGCTCTTTAAAGAGAGTCACTTTATCACCGGCTAAAAACATACCGCGTTCGAGCACGCTCCCCCATTTTTTTTAACCCCCCCTGATCAAGCCCATATTTCAAATCTCGACTCGCGGTTGCGCTGGAAATGTGTTTATGTATTTGCTGATAGGCCTTACGGGCAAAAGGCGTATCGCCTAACGCCTCACGAGCCAATTGCAACCGCCGGTCTGTGGTATCGCCTTCTAATACCAAAGCCTCTTTCAGTTCTTTAAGGCTCTGACACAGCAAATTCAACAAAAACTCAATGAACAACGTCGAGTTGCCCTGTTGATCACAGGTTTCAAGCACGCGATAGTAATCGGTCTGTTCTTTTTTGATTGCGGTTTCTACCGGTAAATATTCAAACAAGGCGTTTTCTTGCATTAATAAAAGGGTTTGCCACAAACGCCCAACTCGACCATTACCATCTGAAAAAGGGTGGATAAACATCAGTTCATAATGAAATACACAGGACTTTATCAGCATAGGGGTTTCATGATCTGCATTTAGATAATGAAACAAGTCTTCCATCAGATGCGGTACTCGAGCGTAACTGGGGGCAATGTGTTTAACCTGTTCACCTCTGTAAATGCCAACATCAACCTGTCGATAAGCCCCCGCATCGGCGATGAGGCCATGCATCAAGGCATGATGCCCTGCTAGGAAAGAGTCTTGACTAAGCGCCTCATACTGATTCAGTTGGTTGTAAGCATTAATGGCATTCAAAACTTCGGTAATGTCCTTTTTTGGGCCGAGTACTGTTTTATTATTGATGAGATCCGTCACTTGAGGGATTGAAAGCGTATTGCCTTCAATGGCCAGAGAGCTGTGAATGGTTTGAATTCGATTCTTTTTTCTCAGCTCTGGCTGAGGCACAGTCACTCGCATGCCCTGCAGCTGGCCAAGCGATTGACCTATCTCTAGAACGAGCTGCAAACTGGTCGATGTGATGTCAAAAGGTGGCTTCATTCACATGATAGTATCATATAATACTATCATGTCGACTATTTAAACTGTATTTTAAGCGCATGCGGCGATTAACCGCGACATTCACCGCAAAAAATGCGGTGTTAACATTGTATTTGCGGCGAATCACTGCTATTTTCACTGCATAATATGCGGTGATTAGTAAAATATTTACATGATAGATTGCGATGAACTGGATACACGAGCATCAAAACTGGCCAAATTTTACCTGGGATAACACAGCGCTTTCTCAAAAGCTCATTGATATCCGGCACCGTCAGGGGCGCTTACTGGGCCGAATGGAAGGGCTTGGTTTTGATCTTCAAAAAGAAGCCCACCTTAAAACCTTAACCAATGATGTTGTAAAATCATCGGCGATTGAAGGGGAAAACCTAAACCCCGAAGAAGTTCGCTCCTCTATTGCTCAGCGATTAGGAATTGAAATCGCCGCGATCACGCCCGCCAGCCGTGATGTGGATGGCATTGTGGAAATCATGCTCGATGCCACCCAACACTTTTCCAAACCACTGACAAAAGAGCGTCTCTTCAACTGGCATGCCGCGTTATTTCCAACAGGCCGAAGCGGGATCAAGCGCATCACGATTGCTGATTGGCGCAACAAGGCTGCGGGCCCCATGCAAGTGGTCTCAGGTCCCATCGGCCGAGAAACCATACATTTTGAAGCCCCTGATGCCGATCGCTTAAACGATGAAATGAACCGTTTTTTTTCGTGGTTTGAGGCAAACAATACGACGAGCAAAGCATTAGATCCGGCATTAAAAGCACTAGACCCCATGTTAAAAGCGGGCATTGCGCATTTCTGGTTTGTTACCATACACCCTTTTGAAGATGGCAATGGTCGGATCGCCAGAGCCATTAGCGACATGGCGTTAGCGCGCTCTGACGGTACATCGAACCGGTTTTACAGTGTCTCCACTCAAATAGAGTATGAACGTAAACACTATTATGAGTGCCTTGAACATCAACAGCGCCGCTCGCCGGATATTTCAGCCTGGCTTAATTGGTTTTTGGGTTGTTTGAGTCGCGCGATTGATAATGCGGAACGCAGCCTTGGCAATGTGCTGTTCAAAGCCAAGCTGTGGAATCAGATCAACCAAAACCCCGTAAATCCACGCCAAACACTCATCATCAACTGCATGTTGGAAGATGAATTTCAAGGCCACATCAGCACAAAAAGGTACGCCAAGATAGCAAAATGCTCTAAAGACACGGCCTTAAGAGACATTCAAGAACTGACATCGCGCGGTATCTTGCTGCAAAACCCTGGCGGCGGCCGCAATACCAGCTATCGGTTGGTGGATTCATAACGCCACTATCTCTGCTATTTTCATCTCTGCTATTTTCTCTGTTATTTAATAGCCCTGTTAACCTCAAGAAATTAGATTATTTTTTGCGCTAATTTTCAAAAGTGCTTCTATACTTATTTTGAGGATTGTTTGACCAACCCCCACAGTATTTGCAAACCCATTAACTTTTTGAGGATACAGAAATGAACAAACTGCCCGCAAGGACTCAACAGCAAGGCTTTACACTCATCGAGCTGATCATGGTGATCGTGATTCTTGGTGTGCTTTCCGCGTTTGCACTGCCCAGATTTGGCGATTTAAGCGGTAACGCCCAAATTTCTGCACTTGAAGGTGCTAGAGCCTCAGTTCAATCTGCCTCAGGCATTGTTCACGCTCAAGCACTGGTCGAAGGCACCGCTAGTGGTGGCACAGTTACTATGGAAGGCTTAGATATTGTGATACAAAATGGCTATCCCGCAGGAGACAATGCTGATAACGCCGCAGGTGATGATGCTACTAATGGCGCTCTCGGTATCTCTACTGGTTATGACAACACAATCTGTGGAGCAGCTGGCCTAGCTGCGGCGGACTTTGCTTGTACTGATGACGATGCCAACCCCGCGGTGACCACAATCACATTAGCAACAAACTGCTTTTTTACCTACACCGAATCTAACGGCACTTTGCCTGCAATCGTTTCAGCTGCTACAACTACGGGCTGCTAATCCACTGTCGTTGGTGTAATGGGTTAATTCGCCCATTACACCAGCAACTGTATTTTCCCCACCTTACCCCCCTTTCTTTGCACCAACCTTCAGTCTTCTCAACCAACTCTTATACGTTGAGCTAAATTAATATAAGGAAATATAAAATCTGAAGGTCGCATACTTCATGGCAGAGCAGCGCTACAACGAATCTGGCTTTACGATGATCGAGCTGATCATGGTGATCGTTATCGTGGGTATCCTAGCCGCTTCCGCCCGCGCCTTACTCAACACCGAAGCCTTTGAACAACGCTACTTTGCCGATGACGCATTACAAGCGATGCGCTTTGCCCAGCAAATTGCCGTTACTCAAGGCTGTGCTGTTCAACTTGAGCTGAACAATAACGACGGTTTTTACCTCAAACAAGACGCCGATTGCGGTGTCGACGACACCCCCGACTTCAGCCACACCAACTACCTCAACCGCCCCACCAGCACCCTATCTCTGGTTCCGAACGGTCGAACATGGCGCAGCCGCAATTTTATTTTTATTTTTCTCTCGATTTTATTGCGCGAATATTTGGGGAAACTGAGGTGGATCGAGTAACAACACTGCTGTAAAAACCATTTTTAATGCGAAATTATGGTCACAAGAAAAATGGTCACAAGAGCATGTTACGTAAACGAGGCTTGGTGTCGATGTCAGAATTAGACTGACACCAAGCCTCGTTTACGTAACATGCTCTTGTGACCAT
>CAZECE010000111.1:0-11176 GCA_964510525.1 uncultured Pseudomonadales bacterium
GCTTATTGATTCAAGCGGCATTACCGCTCCTCTCTATAACTCATGACTCTATTTCCATGTGCTCTTGCGATGGCAGGCAAAAATGCATTTTTCACGAAAAATCGTGTCAAGTTGTTTTTTTACTTAGGGCTGAATAGTTACCTTTTGTTTTTAACATCAGCGATATCCATGCCATCTAATACGAAATGAACCTGGCTATTCGTATTATGAAGCACATACCACAAAGTATATTTACAAACGCGTCTAATAATATTCAATTGTATGGCGGTATTAATCGAGTCATTAAGGTCTGACTCAACCCAACCATCACGCTGAACCATTTTTTTTAAATCGATAGTTCGACACCCATTTTTCTTCACTTTAGCCAAGTCGATGGCTTGCACGGTCGAATCATAATATTTACTGCGTAAGAAAAATTCGTAAAACCCCTTTTGAAACCGATCTTCAGGGTCCTGTAAATCCAATGATAAGCCCAGTCGATTTGTTCTTAAGTCGATCTTCACCCAGTCGACTATCGCACGACTAAAAGGCAAGTGATAGGAGGCACTGCTGGCACGCTTAAGAGTCTTATCACTCAACAGTTGATAGTAATCATCCTTGGTGCCCTGTAATCCGTATAGAATGTCCCTTGATTGAAAACGGCTAGAAAAATCCACTGATAAACACCCAACAAGTCAATCCGGCGCAACCAATCGAACCTGAACCGTTTCAACGTCGTCTTCACGCAGTACCGTGATCTCAACCTGATCCCCTGGTTTAAAAGCCTCGAAAGCGGTTAGTAAGTCATCCGAATTCAATACACTCTCACCATTAACACCAATGATAATGTCACCTAACACCAATCGACCACGAAAAGTGCGTCGCATGCCTTTTAAGCCCGCTTGGTCAGCCGGCAAGCCCGGCGTAACTCGCACAATCGGAATGCCTTTCAAACCATAACTTTTCACCCAGCTATCAGGCGCGGTTTCAACACCAATGATCGGACGAATCAAACGGCCGTGTTGAATTAACTGCTCCACCGTTTTTTTGACCGTGACGGATGGAATCGCAAACCCAATACCCGCACTGGCCCCGCTTGGGCTGTAGATGGCCGTATTCACCCCGATCAATTGCCCCGCCGAATTCAACAACGGCCCACCGGAATTGCCCGGGTTAATAGCCGCGTCGGTTTGAATGACATCTCGTATGGTGCGGTTGTTCAAAGATTTAATCTCTCGCCCCAGCGCACTGACAACCCCAACCGTTAATGTCGTATCCAAACCAAACGGATTACCAATCGCCAACACTTTGCGCCCGACTTCCAATTCATTGGAGTTTCCGACCGGCAGCATCTGCAAATCGCTTTCCATGGCATCCTCCAACTTTAAGACCGCTAAGTCTTTTTCTGGCGCAAGCCCCACCACCTCCGCCAACCAACTCGAATGATCGTTCAATGTCACCGTAATGCGATCAGCGCCTTGAATCACATGAAAATTCGTCACCACATGACCGGCCTGATCCCACACAAACCCACTGCCAGTACCTTGCGGGATTTCATAGACGTTGAAAGAAAAATAATCCGCTTTTAATGCGGTTGTGGTGACATACACCACAGACGGGCTCGCCTGTTTGAAAATCTCGATGGTGTTGCGCTCATCATCGGTCGCAAAGCTGAGCTGATCGTTAACAGCCAAAAGCTTTGTGCTGCCAATCGACACGGCCAATACCAGCATAAACAGTAAGTGATGCTTAATCATAAACTATTCCAAATACTCCACTAACATAAACTCACCCAAAAACCCCACTAAACCAGCGTCACCAGCTCTTCAGCCATGGTCGGGTGAATCGCTAAGGTTCGATCAAAATCCGCTTTGGTTGCTCCCATTTGAATCGCCACCGCAAAACCTTGCATCATCTCGCCCGCTTCAGGCCCAACAATATGCAAGCCTATAATACGATCCGTTTTTTCATCTACCAGTAATTTAAACAGGCATCGGTCTGGTAATCCCGTTAAACTGTGTTTTAACGGGCGAAAATCCGCTTTATAGACTTTTACTTTATCGTACTGCGCTTCCGCTTCCGCTTGGGTTAAACCGATGGTGGCCACATTCGGTTGACTGAATACGGCCGTTACCACTTGCTGCTGCACCAAATTAAGCCATTGAGATTCATCATCAGAATGATTCACCCGATTATGGACCCAGCATTTGGCTTCTTCGATCGCAATGGGTGTAAGCGCCACTTTATTTCTGACATCCCCCAACGCATCAATAACAGGCGATGAGGTACGATAGAACGCATCCGTAATGATGCCACCTTGAGAGTCACATTCAACGCCCGCTTTCTCCAAATCCAAGCCCTGGGTGTTCGGCTTACGCCCGGTAGCCATTAAAACTAAGTCATAGGTTTTGCTGGCTTCGCCAAAATTCACTTCAAAACCACCACCTTTTTTAACATCACCTTTTTTAACATCGCCCTTTTTAACAATCGATTGCGGTACTTGCTCGGCCAATACGTTTATGCCACGAGCCTGCACTTGCTCCAACAAATAAGCGCGAATCTCTTCATCAAACCCTCTTAACGGCATTGCCGAGCGAAAGGCCCAATCGGTTTCAACCCCCAGCCCATTAAAGATCCCCGCAAACTCCACCCCAATATAGCCGCTGCCAACCACCAAAACGGACTTAGGCAAGGCTTCCAAGCGAAAAATATCATCCGACGTCAGCGCGTATTCGGCTCCCGGGATCGCCAGGCGTTTTGGTGTGCCACCGGTTGCAACCAGAAAACGATTCGCTTGAATCGACTCTCCGGCCACCTCAATGGTGTCAGGCCCAGTAAAGCGCGCAAAACCTCGCTTAATCACAACCCCTGCTTTTTCTAAACGCTGGCAGTAAAAACCATTCAGCCGCTCAATGGCGGCGTTTTTTTTAGACTGTAATTCTTCCCAGTTAAGATCAAAGGCCCCTGACGAGCGCCAACCAAAGCCCTTTGCCTCACTTAACTGATGAGTAAAACTGGACGCCTCCACATAGAGTTTTTTAGGGACACACCCCAAATTGACGCAGGTTCCCCCCATCGCACTGGCTTCCACCAAGACCACCTCAACCCCTTGTTCGGCGGCCAACCGTGCGGCTCTCACACCTGCTGAACCGCCCCCAATCACAACTAATTCAACCACTTATCGTCCCCTCACTCACATTCGGATCGTACGTTTGACCACTTAAATACGGCTATTTCGTTTGCATTTACTAACACACTTAAAAGGATTACGGAATTACTACAGTCAAATCGCTCGAGGCCATTCAAAATAAATTAAGTTCACATATTGAGCGGCTTTACAATAAACCAGCGGATTACAGCTAAAATGAAAGAGTGAACATTGAAAATGCTCAATATTAAATAGCCATCTATTATGAGTCATTATGAACATAGCCACTTTTCAACAACGTCTATTCGTTCACTTATCCTGTTTCTGCATTTTATTAAGCTTGATCCCTACGAGCCATGCTGACGTCTACATCTACCAAAGCCAAACGGGCAAGATGCTCTATACGGATCATATCGTACAAGAGCCCGGGTACAAATTAATTAAAAAAAACGGTCAGCCTGTTCGCCACTCAGCACAGCGAGGCGAAGTCTTTATCACACGATTTAATAGCCGAATGGAGCAAAAGCACTCAACAAAAACTGGCAACAACCAAAATCGTTTCGACCACATGATCCAATTTGCAGCCCGCTCATACGCGGTTGACCCGGCCCTGATCAAAGCCGTGATACACGCCGAATCGTCTTTTAATCCCAACGCCGTTTCTCGAGTTGGCGCACAAGGCTTGATGCAATTGATGCCGGCCACCGCAGGCATGTACGCCGTCCAAGACCCCTACAACCCCAAGCAGAACATCATGGCCGGATCAAAGCATCTGAAATATTTACTGGATAAATACAATGACAAAATTGAGCTCGCACTCGCAGCGTACAACGCAGGAGAAGGCCGGGTAAAGAAATACAATGGCATTCCCCCCTACCCTGAAACTCAAAACTACATCAAGAAAGTCAAAAGGCTGAAACAGTCCTACCGGCGCTACATCAGCCTTTAAGGCGGTACCGCAAACAGTACCGCGCTCTACATTCTTCTGGGCCTGAACACCTTATTACCTGAGTTATGCCTGAGTTTTGGCTTTTTCCGCGACAAAAAACCAGGTATCCAATACCGAATCGGGATTTAACGAAATACTGTCTATACCCGCCGACATCAGCCACTCGGCCAAATCAGGGTGATCCGATGGCCCTTGACCACAGATACCCACATACTTACCCGCTCGACGGCAGGCATCGATCGCCATCTTCAGCAATGCCTTCACCGCCGCATCACGCTCATCAAACAAATGCGCGATGATGCCAGAATCCCGGTCTAAGCCCAGCGTTAACTGAGTTAAATCGTTGGAACCAATCGAAAAGCCATCAAAATGTTCTAAAAACGCATCCGCCAACAACGCATTGGTGGGCAGCTCACACATCATAATGACCCGCAAGCCATTGTCACCGCGTTTTAAATCATTTTCAGCCAATAAGTCGATCACCTGCTTGGCTTCGCCCGTAGTGCGCACAAACGGCACCATCACCTCAACATTGGTAAAACCCAAAGTATCGCGGACTTTTTTCAGCGCTCGACACTCTAATTGGAAGCAATCCCGAAAACCATCGGAGATATAGCGCGAAGCGCCGCGAAAGCCCAGCATGGGGTTCTCTTCTTCAGGCTCATACAGTCGACCACCAATTAAGTTGGCATACTCATTGGATTTGAAATCCGACAACCGAACAATGACCTTTTCTGGGTAAAAAGCCGCCGCCAACGTCGAAATACCCTCAACCAGCTTTTCCGTGTAAAAATCAATCGGGTTGTCATAACCCGCCATGCGCCGATCAACCGCTTGTTTAATGTCTTTCGGCAAGCCATCGTAATTTAACAGTGCCTTAGGATGAACACCAATCATGCGGTTAATAATAAATTCCAATCGCGCCAAGCCGACACCCGCATTAGGTAACGCTTGAAAATCAAACGCTCGATCCGGATTACCCACATTCATCATCACTTTAAACGATATATCGGGCATTGAATCCACGGTATTGGTCTGAACATCAAAAGCCAACTCGCCTTGATACACCTTACCGGTATCGCCTTCGGCACAAGAAACGGTTACCGGCTGACCTTCTTCCAAAACATCGGTCGCGTTCATACAACCCACAACAGCGGGAATACCCAACTCACGAGCAATAATCGCAGCATGACAGGTTCGTCCTCCGCGATTGGTCACAATGGCGGAAGCACGCTTCATGACTGGCTCCCAATCGGGGTCCGTCATGTCGGTCACGAGCACATCACCCACTTCCAATTGATCCATGTCCTTGATGTGTTTGATCAGGCGAACCTTGCCACTGCCAATACGCTGACCAATACTGCGGCCTTCTACCACCACATTACCTTGCTCCTTGAGCAGGTAGCGTTCAATATGAGTGGACAAACGACGGCTCTTCACAGTTTCTGGGCGGGCTTGGACGATGTAAATCTTACCGGTATTCCCATCTTTGGCCCACTCAACATCCATTGGGCAACCATAATGCTGCTCGATGATCACCGCCTGACGACCCAACTCCGTCAGCTCAGCATCCGTTAAACAGAACTTATTTTGATCGGCTTGATCAACATCAACCACTTTAACTGTTTTACCAACCGACGTTTGGCTGGCATCGGCTCCGCTTGCATAGACCATCTTGATGGCTTTATTGCCTAAATTGCGTCTTAAAATCGCGGGCTCTCGCCCCTCTTCAAGAGAAGGCTTATACAAATAAAACTCATCGGGATTCACAGCCCCCTGGACCACGGTTTCACCCAAACCATAAGAACCGGTAATGAAAACCACTTGATCAAATCCGGATTCCGTATCAATAGTAAACATCACCCCGGCCGACCCCACAGCACTGTTCACCATAAACTGAATGCCGGCAGATAACGCCACTTTATCGTGCTCAAACCCTTGATGGACACGATACGCAATGGCTCTGTCATTGAATAAAGAGGCAAAAACCGACTTAACGGCTTGAACGACTTGATCCACGCCACGAATGTTTAAAAACGTCTCTTGTTGGCCCGCAAACGAGGCATCGGGTAAATCTTCAGCTGTTGCAGAAGAACGGACAGCGACCGCTACTTCTGAGCCATCTGATTCACTCGCATCCCCCGAAGACACCGTAGCAACCAAGGTCGCATACGCGTCTCTCAATTGCTGATCCAACTCTGGCTGAAAATCGGCCTCTTCTATCCATTGCCGAATGTTCGCCCCTGCGGTTGTCAGCGCATCCACATCAGAGACATTCAGGGTTTTGAGCGTTTCAGATATTTTTTGGGTGAGTCCATTATGATTGAGAAAATCTCGATACGCTTCTGCGGTCGTCGCAAACCCTGGAGGCACCGACACCCCAGCGGGCTGAAGTTGACTGATCATTTCCCCTAAAGAAGCATTTTTGCCTCCCACTTGTTCGACATCACCTTTGCGTAAATCCTGAAGCCAAAGCACATATTGAGACAAGGTTATTCCTCCCTACAAAATCTGAAACAACCAGATTAAATTAAAACCAAGAAAAAGACTAAAACAGGCCGTGGCCGTTTGCGGCGGCCAAGTGTACCATAGTTATGTATTACGCAAAGCCAAATACAATCCGAACACAGACATCAAGCCCATCAGCATGACATGCCTCCTTGCTGACAGCCCCACTAACAACCCGAGGTCACAATGGTTCAAAAACGATCAGCTTTTTTTATTTCAGATGGCACAGGCATCACCGCCGAAACCCTTGGCCACAGCTTACTGGCCCAGTTTGAAGGCACCACGAATGAGGGTACCGCTGGCATTGAGTTCGACAAACAAACCCTTCCTTATATAGATACACCTGAAAAGGCGCGCGAAACTGTCGTTAAAATCAATCAAGCCCATCAGCAGGACGGCTGCAAACCGATTCTGTTTGAGACCATCATCAACCCCGACATCCGTAAAATTTTTGCCGCCTCAGAAGGGTTTATCATTGATATTTTTTCTACCTTTTTAAACCCACTCGAAAGCGAACTCAAAATAGAATCCTCCTACTCTGTTGGTAAAGGCCATTCCATTCAGAATGACCATCACTACAACACCCGAATGGAGGCCGTTAACTTTGCCCTGGACAATGACGACGGTGCCAGAACACGTCATTACGATTCCGCCGATGTGATCGTCATTGGCGTTTCAAGGTGTGGCAAAACCCCCACCTGCTTATACTTGGCGATGCAATTTGGCCTAAAGGCCGCCAACTACCCCTTTACCGAAGACGACTTTGATGACTTAAAAATCCCAAAAGTCCTAAAGCCCTACAAGCACAAGCTGTTCGGCCTAACGATAGACGCCGAGCGCCTGGTTGCCATCCGCCACGAACGCAAACCCAACAGCCAATACGCTTCTTTTAAACAATGCGATTTTGAATCTCGCTCCATCATCGCGTTGTTTGCCCGGGAAAACATCCCCAACATCAACAGCACGCACGCGTCGATTGCAGAAATCGCCACCCGCTTGATGGAAGCCTTTGGTTTGGAACGGCGTATTCACTGACGCTATACACCTCAATCATGAAGCACAAGCTAGAAACGTTAGAACTGCCTTTTCCTGCATCACCCGAGGCTCTCTTTGCCCCTTTCGCAAATCACCCTTGGTCCATTTGGTTAGACAGCAGCACTCAACAATCGGGCACGCACATCATGACCGCTCGGCCTGCCGCCACGCTAGAACATTGGCCGGATAAAACCCTCATCCAATATGCTAACGGCAAGACAACCACGTGTTACCCAACGGATAAGACGGACTTATTAGCTTCTATTCGAGCCATCGAAAAGGAACTGTATGGGCATTTGCTGAATGAGTATTTACCGAATGAGTATTTAGAAGAGCCTCACGGCCACGGACTGCAAAACACCCATGGCTTAAGCATGCTCCCTGGTGCACTGGGGTTCTTCAGCTATGAACAAGGAGTCGCGTGGCAAAACCTAACCGTCAACAAAGACGACATTGATTTCCCTCTGGTTGCACTGGGGTTTTATACCTGGGTACTTAGCATCAACTGTGAACAGCAGCGTTGCACTCTGACGTTTGACCCAACGCACCACACAGAAAACGAACTCCTAACACTGCTAGACACGAATACAAACACAAATACAACCGAACCTCTCTTAACGTCTACTTCACACGTTACGGAGAACTTATCCTATCAAGCGTATCATCACGCCTTCAACCAAGTGCAGCAGCACTTACTGGCCGGCGATTGCTACCAAATTAACTTGGCCAAGCGACTCTCTGCTAACGTCTCCGGCAGCAGCTGGCACCAATACCTTAACATCCGACAGAATCACCCGAACCCTTTCTCAGCCTTTGCGTGTTACCCTTTTGGCGACATCTTGTGTTTTTCGCCAGAAGAATTTCTCCACATCGATTCAGAGCGCCAAGTCACCACTCGCCCGATCAAAGGCACGCTGGAAAGAACCCAACGGCACAATGCTGCACACGATGCCGACGAAGTGGCACAACTTAAACGCAGCGCCAAAAACCGCGCCGAAAATTTAATGATCGTGGATCTGATGCGCAACGATCTCAGCCAAGTCTGTTTACCCAACACCGTACAAGTGCCCAAGCTGTTTGACATTGAAACCTTTCCAACTGTGCATCACATGGTCAGCACCGTCGTGGGAACACTCAAACCCAACCTAGATGCATGGGATCTACTAAAAGCCTGCTCCCCGGGCGGCTCTATTACTGGCGCCCCCAAACATCAAGCGATGAAAATCATTCAATCGTTAGAGCCCAACAACCGACACATCTTTTGCGGCAGCTTAATCCACAAAGACATACTCGGCGGATTGAAATCCAATTTGTGCATCCGCACACTGCTGAGACAACAAGACCACCTCTACGCCTGGGTCGGCAGTGGCATTGTGATCGACTCCAATGCCGAAGAAGAGCAAGCGGAATTGGATTGGAAAATAGGAAAGATCATCGACTTAATCCGTGGACAACAAACCAAATGAAAACGGATCAGACATCACTTGAGCAACTTAAAAATAAGCTAAAACAACTTTCTTCTACTTCAGCAACAGACCTTCAAGCCAATCCAGACTTTAACGCATTTCGATCCCAGCAACTGATGCCCTTACAAATCGCCGCCGTTTTAATTCCCTTGATCATCCTGAATAACCAGGCGCACCTGCTGTTAATCAAACGCCCACTCCATATGCCTTCTCACCCAGGCGACCTGGCGTTTCCCGGCGGCAAACCAGAACCCACCGACAGCACGCTACAAGACACCGCTATACGAGAGACTCAAGAAGAGCTGGGCATTGAGCGCAGCCGTATCGAGCCCTTGGGTGCATTGCCAGACTACATATCATTAAGCGGTTTTCGCATTCGCCCCTATCTGGGTTGGATTACCTCCCCCGAGCCACTCACTCCCAGCGCAGATGAGGTGGCGGCCGTGTACCTCCCCACCCTTGATTACATGATGAATTCCGCCAACTATCAGTTACAGTCGCGTCAGCATGAAGGGCAGCAAAGGCACTTTTATCAAATCCCCGTGGAGCAAGAGGTTTGCTGGGGGGCTACGGCCGGCATCCTGCATCACTTAGCCAATCAATACACGCATTTACCCAGCTAACAGACGGGCAGGCTGAACCCCTGAAATAAAGCAAAACAGTTTGTAACAAGGCGTAACGGATATTAACGCCAAATTTTAGTACTGTATCTGTCAAGCATTATTAGCCACTCATTCGCGCGGAGCCACCCTTTGAGCCTTAGCCTTAACCCCAACGCCCATACGTCTAACCCTCTGTTCATTCCAGGGCTACCCGACAACAGCACCGGGCCCCTCGAAGCCGCTCAACGCTTACAATGGGTCCGACGTGCCGAAAAACGCCGCCAAGGCCGTCAGCTGGATACCAACCCAGAGGAATACCTAGATCACGAGAGAAAGCAACGCCAACTGAGTGGCCTCAATGCGACAGAAGAAATCGGACTTGAGAATGAGGTTCAACTAGCCCCCGGCCCCGCCCTCAAAGCCTTGAGCTTGATCTCTGAAGATCTCTTTGGTTTAACCAAAAAAAGCAACTTCCCAAAAGCCTTAGGCTTCAAACTCACCCCACAAAAACAAGCCAGCACACTGACAAGATATTTTTCTTTGATGATTGAACCTGTGATGTAAGCTCTTTGCAGACGAAGACTCTGAGAGCATGCATAGAGGCTTAAACGATGGAAGAAGGGAAATCACGTTTCGACAGGCAATTATGCTGTTAAGTCAAGCAGCAGCTCGACGAGATCAAAAAGCGCGTTTAGCAAGTATCACTCTATTTTATTATTCCACAAAGCCCGGTTCCCGTCGCTCCAGACCTGATCTGGAACCCAGAGGTAAGCACCTCGCAGCCTGGCTCTCTCTCGATTCGCTGCACTCATCGCGGCTACGTCATACTCATCTAAGTTTGGTTCACGTCATTCCAGGCTTGACCTGGAATCCATGGGTAAGTGCCTCGCAACCTGTCCTCGTTGAGTCGCTTTGTTCATCGTGGCCACTTCATACTGAATTTAATCTGGTACACTTCGATTGGCCTTAATCAACGGATAACACCAGATGACCAACGATAAAAATCAACACGACAAAAACAAAGACGCCAAGCAAACAAAAGGCATCCACAACCAGCACAACAATTACGTACGTGCTGCAATGCTTAGATGACCGTGAGATAGGCGTTGATTTTTATCAGCGGTTTATAGCCGATTACGCAAAAGGCACCTTTGTGGCGGAGACCATTACCCCCTGCAAAGGCCACTATGCCTCGAACGAATTTGCCGATTTCTACACCGACATCTTGTATCGAGCCAAGTTAAAGAATGCCCCAGAAGACTCGCATGGCTACATTTATTTATTATGCGAACACAAATCGGTAGCCGAAAAAACCACGAACATTCAGCTCGCCACCTACATGATGAACATTGCACTCAAGCACCTAAAAGATCACCCAAAAAGTAAATTTCCAGTGATTATGCCCATGGTGCTCTACCATGGGCAGAAAACGCCTTATCCATACCCCTTGAACTGGCTCAGCATCTTCGATGATCCTGATAATCTAATG
>CAZECE010000112.1:0-11271 GCA_964510525.1 uncultured Pseudomonadales bacterium
CGTTTGGCCAAGATTATTTAACATCAACATTAGCATGCCATCATAAAACTGTTTCATAAACTCATCATATGTCATCCCAGTAATCGACTTATGCAATAACTGAGCAAGACTATCAATATTTTCATCACTAAGACTATCGAACATTCCCGAATCTTTTAACACATTATAAATATCTTCAACCTCTAAAGCCGGTAAATCATTAGCCTCACGTTCATTATTTTCATTGAGGAAAAATTCTCTTAATTCAAGGAAAACCGTTTCAGCTTGAACCACTTCATTGGCATTTGAAAAGTCTAAATCACCATATTGACTTTCAATCAAAGCTTCAAACTCCGCTGTCAACTCATCAATCTCTTCTTGATTTAGCAAATATCCAGATTGTTGGGATTGTTGAGGCTGCTGACCTGACTCGGTACCGAGATGGATATCCATGGCTATGCTTCATTTCTTTATTAACGTTATGAGACAGTATTCCATATAGGGGCGCAGTTACTCTGTAAGGTTAAAGCATTATTTTGTAAAGCAAAGCAGATATGGGTTACGAAACTTTTCCGAAAATTTCTTCGAACTGCTCCATCAGAGTGCTGGCTTCGACAATATAAATACCTTCCTCAAACTCTATCTGGCATTGACCCGACTTCAGATCAGCATCAACTTCGGTTTCAATTAAGCAGCTGACAGGACGTCTAATTAAGAGCACATCCAACCGATCTAAAAAGTCACGATGATCTTCAGCGGACAATCTCACCACAACGGCTTTGTCTTGTTTCAATTTTTGCAACGACTGCTGGGTTAAACCGGCTAATTTCTCACCCGGCGTGTAATCCGAAAACACTTGTTGAATCATACTTAATACCGTTTCTGGGAGCTGAGCTTCTACTTGCTCGAGATACTTAGCATAGTCGTTGGTTAAACCTAGGATCTTATGAGTCACTTGATCCGTGGCATCATCTAAGCCTTGAGCCAACCCCTCTTTTCTTGCCTCAGCTCGAATCGTTTTCGCTTGTTCCTGCGCCATGGTGATAATCGAATTCGCTTGCTCCTGAGCTTCTTGCAAGGTGAGATACGTCTGGTACTCTTCCGCTCTCAACACGCGTTGCCCAGCTTCAACGCTTAACTCAGTATCCATTTGAACTATTCTCGCCATTCGGAATGCACCTCATCGACCAGTTTTTCAATAATGGTGTGTAATTCGGTAAATTCGTCTCCCGACAGTTTATACGTATTGTCTTTAAAAAACGCCGCGTATTTAAAAGGTAACTTTAACGCCACTCGCGAACGAAACGCTCTGGGCAACAAACAATACAGCATCGCTAACACTTCCGCTCCGGCTTTTTCGAGGCTTTTATTCAGTTCTTTTGGGGATGTAGGCGCATTAAAGTTTTTTTGAATCAAATGAGAACGAAAAACCATGTCACGTCGATTCTCTGGCAATAAGAAAAATCGATACCGCGCGTCGCCTAATACCGTCTTCATCGCCTGAACATGGTCAGCCATGACCAAGGTTGCAATGTTAGGAGCCATCGCCAATCCTCCCAGAGTCACCAATATCGGTTGTAATGTATTGACGGGTAATAACATCAAACGCTGCAACTCAAAAGGCCAAGGATCATCTTCATAATCCTCTAACTTTAAAGCGGACGAAATGGTCTTAGAAAGAGACAGCCAGCGATTTTTCGCTGAAACCGAATCTGTTACCTTTAGTTCTGAGAACGGCCCCAGCCACCACGACTGTTGCATATAGCTAGCAGGTAATACCAGAAAATTTAAGGTATCTCGCTGTTTTTGAATATCACTAATATTTTGAGAATCATTATGTTCAAGCACTGTTTAACGCCCGACTGGATGAACGTTTAGCGTTTTGCTTATTCACTTTTTTAGCCAATTTCGACCATGCTAAGTAAAGATAGGCACAAGCCGAAAATAAGCCCATCAATAAAATAACACCCAGAAATAAAACCGATTTAGAAATAGCGAATTGACCATCAGGTGAACTATTAGAATTCCCCCCCATGGGTGAAACCGCTGAAAGTGAAGAGAAAGAATCTTCCGCCGGAAATAGCGCAACTGTGATTTTTTCATACCCTAAGGATTCAATGCTGTTTTGTACCAAGTGTTTTATTTGAGGGATGTTTTCCGTCATTTGAATAGTCGGCTTGTGTTTAATGTAGACAGAAGCCGAAGACGCTTGGAGCTGATCGCCCAGCTTATCGTTCTCTGGCAACACCACATGCACTCTAGCCGTTACTACGCCATCGATATCCGACAGAGTTTGCGATATTTCTTGAGATTTCGCACAAACGTAGCGAGCTTTTTCTTCCAAAGGTGAGGAAATCATGCCTTCTTTCGTAAACACCGAACACAAATCCTGATACTTTACTTTGGGGTAACCATTGGCCTTTAACGTTTCCACCGCCAGTGAAAACTGATCTTCGTCCACCACTAAATTGACCAAGCCTTTTTTACCAGGGGTCTTCTTAGCGGACACACCACTCATCAGTAACACCGACACCATCTCATTGGCTTCTTGCTCGGACAACCCACTGTGCAGCTGAACTTCACAGGCCGATAGTAAAATAAGAAAAATAAGACCTAAAAGACTTCTGGATAATATATTGTGGAAATTGTTAAAAAAATTCATGCTGGGTAGTTACGCCTAAGGTTATTGCCTTAAAAGAATGTAAATATTCTCGACAGACTTGGAAACCGACTTTGAAATTAGATCAAATTCGATGTTGGTGATATAAGAACTCATTTGCTTTTGATACATTTCTTCAGGCGTAAATTGCTTACCATCGGCCGGGCCGGCGGTCATGGCCTCCAACTTCTGATCAAACATTGTTCTGGTACGTTTCACCATGCCAAACAGGGTGTTGCCAATACCAGAAAAATTAATTTCAGCGAAATTTAACCGGTTCATATTATAGAAAAAGGTATTATTATTCAGTCGCTCCAATTCAGTGTATTTATGAATGGCTGAATCAAATTGTTGCACGGCACCCGACTCAGGTTTAGAAAGATTAGCGCCCAAATCGAACCGAGCAGGAGAACGATCAGCGAACTGCTCAATCACTAATTTTTCAGGTGCTCCGGCTAATTCTGTCATTTTCTACCTCTCATGTTTCGCTTGCTGTTCCACACTCGTACTTACAAACCTAACATTCCGCCATATTGCTGTTTATTACCCCCACCTAACTCTTCCATGACTTTATCGGCCAGATCGTTAAAAGCCTCATTTCCATCAAATTGGGTTGAATTTTTAATTTGATTGGCTTTACCGTTATTGCCTTTTCTTAAGGCAATGATCATTTTCATGATCGCAATGGCTTCAGAAACTGATTCCAAGGTTTTTTCTTTTGAGATCAACAAATCTTCCGCTTCCTCAACCTCCCCAATAGCAAGCTTGGCGTGCGCCATAGCCAAAATGGGGGCTTCTGAATCGGGAAAACTTTCATGTAATTTTTCAAAGAGATCATACGCAGACTGAGAAAATCCAGCTGAGCACGCAAACATGCCCATTTGCAATAATTCTTCGACAAATGTCGCGATATCGATTTGAGAATAATCTACAGTCTGCATAAGTCACTTTCCTTAAATAATAATTACATGTTACGAGCAATAGCCAGCAAGGCATCACCCATGGTTTTCAAGATGTTGGTGCGCATGGTAATGTTATAAGCCTCCAAAATAACCTCTCGCTGTAACGCCAGTGCGGCTTCAAAATCGAATTCACTACCAGGGTCACCACTACCAACACCGCCGCCACCTCCTGAAACAGCCTCCTTACCATCGGCAGCAAAATCACTAGCTAGTTTTATAGCTTCTTCTGCTGAATGCCCCTTCCCCATAAAATATTCTGGAGTTCCATAAGTTACAGACATCTTTTTCTCCTTAATTTTTATCTTTTATTCATTTGATAGAATTTCCATAATTTATCCACGAGCTCTTCTGAGAGATCGATTGCTTGTAGAAAGTTCATGGCGGATGTGGATTGCTCTGGGGCTACGCCCTGTCGCAGCATTTCGTTTGAAACGGTTTTATACTTCCGCAACTCTTTTAAGAAATCCAACATCACTTTATCGTCTCGATCATCTACGAACGCTTTTTGTAACACATCCATAAACGCATCGTTATTTTCTTCTGAATCGGCCTCGTTTTTTAACGGCTGGCCAAAAAAAGGTTGGTAAAATTCGTTGTTCATCATCTTAGAAAACCCCAATTGTGTTTACCCATTTCATTTATTTCCCTTGTAAGCGAAAAAATGGGTAGCGAATTTCACCGTGAATCGTACTCAACACCACCCCATCTTGATCAATCGCTTGTAACACGGAGCCATTGGGTAAGGTTGATCCTTGTGAAAACTTCTCTCCATTCTCTAATACAATGTGTGGATACTTCCCTAGTGTCACACCCGTTATACCCAGCTGGGTAATATTGACAGAATCCATCACCACTTCGGGCATGTAAGGATACTGCGCACGGTACTCGCTCTCGAACTTCTGCCAAATGCGCATCTTCTCAGGATCGAACACCATGTTAGTCACAATCTTATCGTCAACAACCTTCAAATGAATATAACCATTTAATTCGGATTTGTTTAACATTGTTCGTAAACGTTGCAGATGTGTATCTGCCGTTGACACTTCATCAATGATGCTGTTGAGACCGTTGATGTCCTGCAGCATTCTGTTTTTGGCAATAAACCATTTCGCCCCATTTCCTGCATAACCCGAAACCGCATACGTACCCTCTACCGAAGTCGGTTTGATCTGTACCGTTTCGGTCATCTCGGTAGGCAAAAACCCACGAATGTCATCGATGACATCACTGTGAAAATAAATATTTGTGGTGATAATCTGACAGGGAAAATCAGCTAAATCTGTTTGTAATCGTGTTAATACCGATTGATTTTTCAAATAACCACTCACAGAATACATGTGGGTACCATTAGCGCTCTTAGGGGTTTTAGCTTTGCTATCAACACTCGCCATTGCGCCCACCTGATCCACCAAACGCCACTTAATGTGCTCATACCCTCCGCGCTTCATCATAGCGATCAAAGACTGCTGGCATTGATGATCGGTAACTTCTTCAACCACCTCTTCCGAATCAGAAAAAAAGAACCACCCAATTACGGTAAACACGCAAACAAACACGATCACTGACGCTAATACGCCTTTATTAACTAAAACTGCCGGATCTTCAGCTTCTTCACGGGAGCGCGTCAGCGCTTCGCCGACGACAGACATTTCATTGGAATCTAAGCCATCGACCGACTCTTCATCATCCAGAACATCATCATCGATCAACTCATCATCAAACTCTTCATCATCTAATGTCTCACCCTCTAACCGTTCTTTATCAGCTGGTTTGCTGAGTTGATTTTCTGATTCAGACTCTCCTTCAGAGCGCCCTTCGTCAGATTTCAGTTGAGTACCTTGATCAGCACTGATTTGTTCAGAGTCATCTTGGCTGCTGTTGTGTTGATTAACATTTTCTTCATAATGTTCATTTTCAGAGCCATCATCCGATGAACCTCCGACTGTGTATGGCTCAAATGCCAAGGCAGAAAAATCCAAATCGGTAAAAAATGCCTGATCATTCGCCAACGCAAAAATAAAATCGCCAGCCTTGTATAAGGCACCGCTTACTTTATTTTGCTGAGTATGGGCTACTGACCAAGCCAAGGATTCTGAGCTTTGCGACAAGACATAACCCGAACTTTTTTTCTGCAAACTGAATGAAGCGCCTTTTAACAGCTCATCACTGAGCATGATATCGACGCCTTCATCATCGCCAAGTTTGATCAGGTCGTCTTTAAGCGGAACTTCTGCACCGGCATGCTGGCCAGATAAAATTTTTAACCACGTATCGTTCATAGTCATCAATCAAATATTTTAAAGTTAGGACGGATGACTTCATTGTTTCTGAAAGACTTGTATTCATCAACCATTCTTAATGTCGCCTTATTTTTATATTCATTTTCGTCTAAGTGATCGATGATCGTGGGCGTGATCAAAAACATACGCGCCATCTTTGAACGCTGCTCGTATTTCTGTTTAAAGAACATGCCCGCAATCGGCAAGCTTCCTAAGAAAGGGACTCGACTTTCGCTGGTATTCACGTAATCAAAAAAGTACCCACCGACCAACAGACTGGCGTTTTCTTCAATGTAAGTCGCCGTGTTGATAAAACTGTTTTTAATAACCGGTAACTCACCAACCACTCGATCCGTAATCACCCCATCTTCAATCACGACACTCAGATGCACACGACGCTTTGGTGTTGATTCCACAATCCGTGGGGTAACTTTTAACGTCGATCCCGCTTTCACCTCACGCAGATCAACCTCTTCACGCCCTTCCAGCTGCACATAAAAGGTCTCACTGTTATCAATCATCGCCTGATTGTTATTCATAGTAAGCACGGTAGGCTGAGAAATAACCTGACCTTCCCCATTTTGTGATAGAGCTCGTACACGAGACATCAAAGTAGACACATCTCCAGTAAAGATCGTGGAGAAATCACCCGCCTTTTGGTAAATCAATTCCGACCCTGAATTCGCTGCCGCACCAAAGTCATTACCAAAGCGCTTGAAGTTGTCTAAATTATTAAGCCTGAGCGCACCACGATCCCCATTGAGTTGCCACTCAACCCCCAACTCACCGAGCCTATCCGTACTAATTTCTATAATGGAAACCTCGATTTGAACTTGAGCGGAGGAATTATCCATCTTTTCAATGAGTTCGCCGTATAGCGGCATCAAAGCAGCGGTATCGTATACAATCACGGAATTGGTCAGCTCATCCGCCTCAACATAGCTACGTCGAGCCGTTAAGGGTTCATCGACTGATGGATTTAAATTGAGACCGTTTAAGCTCGATTGATCTGTCTCAGGGCCATTTTCTACTAACGTCTCTAAGCGTTTTAGCAATTCATTTTGTTTTCTGATATCGAGCTGATTACCGCCACGAGGAAGTTGCTGACTGTTTAAAACCGGATCCGCATGGAAAATCCGTCGAAGCTTAGTCACAACACCTTCAATTAAGCGTTGCCCCTGACCATCATCAAAATATTGATCCGCCGCCCAAGCGTATTGGAGCGGGAAAACTTTTAATTCATGCTCATGCGTTTTCTGGACTTTATTATTAAGCGCTTCTTGTTGTAAACGCGCTTCAAGAAGATTAGCTGAACGCTCAAATCGCGCGACTAAATGCTTAATGATATCAATATAAGCGGGTGGCCCATGAACATGTAGCAACCCCTCTTCTTTGAGCATCATCCAACGATAACGTTCATCCCAGATACCCATTTTGATCATGGTTTGTTTGGTTTTCGTTGCATTATCTACGTTAGTATCCACTAATTCAGATACCTGCTCACCGGCATCATAAAAATACAGAACTTGACCATCGTAGAACCACAACAAAGAATACAGCGCACTGATTTTGTTCAAGAACTCTTCTGAAGTGGTTTTAAAATTAGCGTTTACACGCTGCATATCACGCCCTTGAATTTTTTCACTTAACACCAAAGCAAACCCTTGTTCAGAGGCAAAACTTTCCAACAATTGAACCAAACCTTCATTGATAGAAACATGTTGATAAGATTTGGTACGCCAATCGTAATCGATGGCGAACACCGAAGTACATAAGATCGTACAAAAGAAAATTGCGGTGCATACCTTTAGTTTTTTCATTGTTGATTTACTCATTCGAAAAACTCATTTCTTTAAGTTGGACATCAATCGGTTCTGAATTCGATGGGAATATCGCTTAATTCTCCCATTCTCAAAATTTTGTCCATCAAATTTTTATAGGTTTCAGCAACATTAATAAAATTACCTAACGAAGATTCAAATTCAGTTTCATTGATACCATCAACAGGCACCCGCAAATACCCATTAACACTATTGGTAGTGTTGTCTATATAAAAACAAACCTCATGCTCTTTCATGTCAAAGAGAGTGTGTTTAGCTAAGTCAGACAGCAGCCTGTCTTTCGTCATGACTTTTTTTGGCAACGTTGCAATCAGGGTTTCAAAAAACAGGTAACGCCGCTCCAATAAAATATCCACTTCAATATTGTCATCAAAGATAAAGGAATACTTTCCTTCATGGTCTTTGATTAGACCTGATAACTGCATTTTCTCAAAAAACTCAGTTACCATATTTTGATCTGGTTGACCTGCTGTGTTTTCATTTTTCATCAGCATAGTGCTTTCCTATTTCATCAGCATAGTGCTTTCCTACCTGCAATTTGTGCACCATTTAACTGATATTCGCCCAGTTTCACTAGTTTAACTCTGTATCTAAAGTGTGTTTTTCGGTTGATATGAATGCTTTTAAAAATAATTAATTACTTGATGATGCATAAATTTCATAATCAATAAAAAAACATTTTTTGATAATCGGAGACAGTAAAAAATTGTTTCAATTTGAAAAACCTCTGTTTACAAAATAAAAACACTCTTCTTACAGTACTCCTCTGGAGTTGATAGCTCTATATCCGTAACCTCTATACCCGTACGCTTTATAGCGGTTTATCAGGACATAGCTAACGAACTAGATTACAAACAACGAATTACGAACAACTTAATATGAATAACGAATCCAATATATCTGAGCAAGATGAAGACGCATTATTACAAGCGTTATTGTCTGATGATGACGAAGGGTTAATTCCAGAACCCGAGAAATACACACAACCGTCATCAGATGAGAAATCACCTGAAAATGAGTTTAATTCAGATGAACTCGAGGCTTTTGAACCATCCCAGCCAGAATCCGGAAAACAACCGGGATTAAATACGCCAGAAGAGCCACAGCCCATTCGGCAAGACCCAAAATCCACGCAGATTCCACCCAACCAAATGGCTGGCAATCGCGTTTTTGAAGATCAACCCAACATCCACACGCCAACTGAACTGGAACCCGCTCAAATTGAGCGAATCCTTCACCAACTTGAGCACCAAGTAACTTGTGAGATTGGGCAGATTAACTTAACTCAAACGGAAGCCAACAACTTAACCGTAGGCTCCATACTCAATCTGAACAAAAGTATTCGCACCCCTGTAACCGTAACAAAACACGGAAAAAAACTCGCCGAAGCTGACATTGTTGAGATTGAAGGCAATATTGGCATCAAAATAACGAAAATACTCGATTGAGGTAGTTCCAACACATGTTTTCAGGTCTTACGCATCCACTCAATACGATCATAGTATTAGCCGCGGTCGGCATGGTGCCCTTTGTTATGATGGTCGCCACGTCTTTTCTAAAAATTTCAGTGGTGTTAGGTCTGGTCCGAAACGCCCTAGGCATTCAACAAATCCCACCCAATATGGCGCTATACGCCATCGCCTTAATCCTAACGGTCTATATTATGTACCCAGTTGGACTCGAAATTGCAGAAGTTGCTGTCAAATATGAGATTGGCTATGACAACTATGACAATGTACTGCAGGCACTTCCAGAGCTCCTCGAACCCTATAAAAATTTCTTACAACATCACACCAATCATAATTCCACCGATTTTTTTGTCGAACAAGCGAAACGATTGTGGCCAGAAGATCTGGTGCCAGAAGTAGATGCAGATAACGTCATAGTTTTAGTACCGGCTTTCCTACTCGAGGAATTAACAGAAGCGTTTCAAATGGGTTTTTTAATTTATTTGCCTTTCATCATCATTGATCTCATTGTTTCCAATATTTTGTTGGCATTAGGCATGATGATGGTAGCCCCTATGACCATCTCTCTGCCCTTTAAATTATTGTTGTTTGTAGTCATTGATGGTTGGCGCCGACTCACTGAGAGCTTAGTGCTGACCTACATTAATTAAATTTTAAAAGAATACGTACCGAGAATATTATGGATAAAGCTGAACTTGTCTCCCTCATTACAAAGGCGCTGTATCTTACATTGGTACTCTCCCTACCATCCATTCTAGCCGCCACCATCATGGGGACCCTGGTCAGTATTTTCCAAGCACTCACTCAGGTGCAAGAACAAAACATCAGTTTCACCGTCAAGTTAATCACCATGGTTATTGTTATATACATGACCTTAGCCTGGATGGGGACCTCGATCTACGATTACACGGTGCTTATATTTGAACGACTGGATAGGCTTTAATGTTCCAAGAATCATTTACGGTCGGCATTAACCCTTCAAAAACGTTTTTTTATGGGTATTTATTGGTATTACCCAGAGCCATGGCCGCTTTTTCATTTCTCACCGTGTTTTCTCCCGGTATTTTGCAAGGTAAAACCATAAGAAATGCCTTTGTTATGGCTCTCGTCGCCATTCTAGTCCCTTTGGTTTTGGACCAAACACCTAAAATAAGCCTACACCCTTACGAGGCTATTGTGCTATTTGCGAAAGAGGCCTTAATTGGCATAATTATCGGTATTGCATTTGGCTTTCCATTGCTCAGCATCCAGGCTTTTGGCTTCTTAATTGATAACCAGCGTGGCGCCACGGTTGATACATTGATGAATCCAGCCAGTGAATCAGAAACCACAACGCTCGGTAATACCTTCGATCTTTTCTTCTCAGCTTTTTTCTTAACATCCGGTATTGTCTTTTATTATTTGCATTTTTTTTACAATACTTACGTCATGTGGCCTATTCACGATTTTTTACCCACATTGGATGCTGATTTTTTGCCTTTGGCTTTGGATCAACTTGACTTAATTTTTAGACTCGCGGTAATCATTGGGGGCCCAGTCGTACTGGTAATGTTTCTGTCCGAAATGTCATTGGCATTCATGAATAAGTTTGCGCCACAATTAAATGTATTCATCATGGCGATGTCCATTAAAAGTGGCGTAGCACTGTTTGTTTTGTCATTTTATTTTCCTTTTGTGACCTTTATGTTTGAAGATCACATTATTGATGTTCCCCGCATAACATCCATTATTGAACGCATGCTGACTTAGCGCCAGAAAAATAGATGTGAGGCAAATCAATGGCTAATGACAGCGGCGGCAGCAAAACGGAACAACCCACACCCAAACGTATTCGTGATGCCAAAAAGAAAGGGCAGGTCATTCAAAGTAAAGACATCACGCAAATTGCAGTCACTATTGTTGCCTTTATCTTTTTTATGCTTTCCGGTCCCTGGACCGTCGATATTTTAAAAACCATGATGCTTCTACCAACACAATACATCGGCCGACCATTTGATTTTGCTTTAATGGAGTTGAGTGGCACCTTGGTAAAAGAAGGGTTAAAAATAGCGCTTATTTTTTCAGGTGTTATGTCTTTAACGG
>CAZECE010000113.1:0-2307 GCA_964510525.1 uncultured Pseudomonadales bacterium
GTAACAACTGATACAGTGGCCAGTCAACAAGAAAATGCTTTTACAGCGACGTTGCTTGAGATCAGTTCAGCAAGAGGTGAGCGGCGTTGGGTAACCTATTGGTACGAGGTGGGTGGGGCGCAGTTGTCGAATCCTGTTGCCGTAAAATTATGGCAGGCCTGGTTATTGTTAATCGGGAAAAGCGATGCAGGAGCCCTGGTGACTTTATCGGTCTCGTCAGATGAAGTGGATTCTAAAGCAGAGGCAAAGGCGGCTTTTCAAAACATAATGATGTCTTATAAGGGAGGCAAAACCTTATGAATTATGCGCCTCAATTGAATTGCGGTATATTTCTGGCGTTAAATTTCAATAGCCAACATGGCAATGGTAAGCCTATAAGGTAGGTTACTAAAACAACTTGGCGTGTTTTGTCATTGACAGATTCGGATTAGATTGGATACCAGTTGACGTTTGATTGTTCAGAGGCTAAAGTTTCGGCGCTATTGGGGTCGTATACCGAGTGGATAATAAAAACTGAATAGGTCGTTTATGGAATCAGAGCATATAGACATATCAATTGTGGTGCCACTGTACAATGAAGAGGCATCCATTAATTTGCTCCATAAAGCGATTGATGACGTCATGTCTGGTTTTGGCTGCAATTATGAAATTATCTTTGTCGACGATGGTAGTAAAGACCGCACGGTTGAGTTGGGCAAAGAATTGGTGAGTCAGCATCCTGAATTACGCTTAATTGAATTTCGAAAAAACTACGGCCAAACCCCAGCTATGGCGGCAGGAATCGATCATGCCAGAGGCGAGATACTCGTGACCATGGATGGTGATCTTCAAAATGACCCAGTCGATATTCCCATGATGGTAGAAAAGCTGCGAGAAGGTTATGACATCGTTGTGGGGTGGCGACACAACCGACAAGATACCTTAGTGAAGCGCAAAATTCCTTCCATGATCGCTAATAAATTGATTTCCTGGGTGACCAAGGTGCCCATCAAAGACAATGGCTGCTCTTTGAAAGTGTATCGTGCCGATGTGATGAAAAAGACGCCTTTTTACAGCGAAATGCACCGGTTTATTCCGGCTTTGTTGTCTCTGGGTGGTGCCAAAGTCGCTGAAGTGAAAGTCAATCATCATGCCCGGCAGTTTGGCGAATCAAAATATGGGTTATCGCGTGTTTATAAAGTCCTACTCGACTTAATTATGATCAAGACCATACTATCATTAGCGAGCCATCCTGTTGGATGGTTTTCAACCTTGGCCATAGGGCCATTTTTGATTGCTTCGTTGTGCTTGTTTCCACTTTTTAAGTTGGCTTTTGCAGGTGAGCCGATCGTCATTGTCAGCAGCCTTTTATTGTTGTTTTTTTCACTTGGAACGTTCTTGGTGAGTTTGGGCATGCTGTCAGAGCTCATTTATCAAAAAGGGCGAATTAAAATTAACAGGCTGGCCTTACTGACCGCCGAATTAAAATAATATCCGTTGAATTAATCAGGGTTACCTCTCATGGATCAACAATTAAAATCGAAAAAACTGTCTGTCATTATGCCTATTTGTGAGCGTTCGGATAATGCGCTGATTGTTTACCAAGAATACCGCCAGTTTATTGCACGGCAGTTTGAAAATGTTGAATTCATCTGTGTGGTCAGTGATGGCCTCAAACGAACCGCGGCTTTATTTGAGGTCCAAAAAGAAGAGGATCCCGATCTAAAGTTGATTGTGTTGAATCGTGCGTATGGAGAAGCCACCGCGATTCAAGCCGGTGTTGATCACGCGAATGGGGATCTCTTATTATTTTTACCCCCTTATTTTCAAGTGAAAACGGAAGAAATAACGAAATTATTTGATCACATTGAGGAACATGATTTGGTGTTGGCCAGACGTTGGCCTCGACAAGATGTGACAACGAATCAATGGCAAACCAAAATTTTTAATAGCTTTGTGAAAGTGTTGTCTAACCAGAGTTTTTCAGACATTGCTTGCGGCGTTAAGTTAATTCGGGCGGATGTCTTTAAAGAGCTCCATATCTATGGTGATCAGCACCGATTTTTACCTTTGCTGGCCTATCAATTGGGCTTCAACTGGGTAGAAGTTGATTTATCTCAATCCGAGAAAGATTCAGGGAATCGGGTTTATCACCCTGGCGTTTATGTCAGAAGGTTGCTTGATTTACTGGCCATTGTGTTCCTGACCAAGTTTAATAAAAAACCGCTGCGATTTTTTGGTCTCCTCGGTACCGCCAGCATGACCATTGGCGTTTTAGGTTTGCTGATGCTGGCTTATGAAAGGCTGGTTTTCGATGTCGCTGCCAGC
>CAZECE010000114.1:0-4915 GCA_964510525.1 uncultured Pseudomonadales bacterium
CGTTAAGCATCAGTCAGCCGGATGAAGGTAAAACCAGCTATCAGTGGGGGCTTAATTGGTACATTCGTCGTTATATTGCTTTAGGTTTCAGCAGCAATAACGAAGAAACGCAGATTTTCTTTAATTTCAATCACGGCTTACAAGCTCACACCACAGACCCCATTTGGTACCAACTCGACAGCTGGGACATCAGCACCCACGCTTGGGATGACTTTGGCAGCGGCGAAGTCTTTGGCCGGGTCAGTTTGCCATCTGGGGAAGGCCTTGAAGGCGTGACGGTGAGGGCCGGATCAAGCACCGACACGACAGATGATAGCGGCCACTACCGACTCAAAGGTCTGAGTAACAGCGGTAAACAAAAACTGACGATAGATGCCAACAGCATTGATGTCAGTCTTATGCCGGAAGAGAACTTTGTTTTTGTCGCACCACGCGCCTCGACACGCGTCGAATACAATCCCAAACTGCTGTGGAGCACAGGTATTGATGGTGCCATCATCAGCGACCGCGGGTTACCCGAGACACTCCTGCTCAACATCGCCCCGGCCCACAGCCCAGACCTTACCAAGCAACACCAGGTCGAATCCGATGGCTTTTTCTTAATTGAATCTCTAGTGCCTGGCACCTACCTCCTCACCCTATCAGGCGTAGAGACTCCCGCAAAACCGGTCACCGTGACCATTCCAGAAACCGCCGAATGGGTATCAGGCGTGTATGTATTTTGGTGTGATGATCAGGCTCGATGTGAACAAGCCGTTGAGGGGTTATAAAGGTAACGCTCGCCAAAATCGTTCGATTCATCTACAATAAACGAATCGAACGATTTTATAAGGCTCTTAACATGGATTCACTGTCCGCCAATGAAGCGAAAACCCATTTTGGTGACATGCTGTTAAAAGCACAGCGAGCGCCCGTTCAAATCAAGAAGAATGGCAAACCTGTTGTGGTGGTGGTTTCGGCAGAAGAATACGAGAATATCGAAGCACTCAAATTGCTTTTTTTACAATCAAGGGCCATGCAAGCCAATACCGACATAGCGGAAGGCAACTTGCTTGATGGTGAGTCGTTTTTTAGTGAACTGGATTCTGGGCTACACGACTAACCCTGACTTAAAGACTCACCCTGACTTAAAAACGGTTACGTCAGCGTAAACAAATAGGACTATGACTCATTATCGCTTAACGCCGGATGCAAAATCCGACCTCATTGCTATTCGCCGCTACACACCCGAACAGTGGGGCAAAGCCCAATCGCAAAAATACCTGTCTGAGCTCAAACAAACCATTCGCCTACTGTCCAAAACTCCTTCCCTCGGAAAATCCAGATTGGACGTTGGCAAGAACGTTTTGAGCTTTCCTTATGTCAGTCACGTCATTTATTTCATCATCCATGAGCAACAACTGATTGTGTTTAGTGTTTTACATAAGCGCATGGTGCCTGCAAATCACTTAAGTGAGCGCAAGTTGACTTCCTCTACTAGCTAACTAACATGGCCCCTGATTACACTAAGCCTCTAATAACCCTCGAATGTTGGCCAAGTGCGACTTGGCTACGGCTTGCTGCTCTTGCTCAGAGGCCGGTTCGTTTTTGGATTTCCAAACCACGGCATCCGCCGGCAACTCATGTAAAAACCGGGATGGTTCGGCATTCATTTTCTCCCCGTAGGCTTGACGTTGATCCGCATAGGTCAATACCAACTTACGCTTAGCGCGGGTAATACCAACGTAAAACAAACGCCGTTCTTCTTCTATAAACCCTTCATCAAGACTGTTTTGATGGGGTAACAATCCCTCTTCCAACCCCATCAACACCACATACGCAAACTCTAAGCCCTTAGAGGCATGTAACGTCATGAGGTTGACCGCATCCAGCTCCTCATCTTCGTTTTTTTGTTCCAACATATCGCGCAACAACAGCTTACGAATCGCCGCTTCCATAATGGACTCATGAGACGGTGTATTCTCACGAATTTGCTCGCAACTTTTCTGTAACGACTGAATTAAAAACTCAATGTTCTCCCAACGTCGCTGCGCCGCCTTCGGGGTACTGCACTGCGCATCAAGCCAATCGCGATATTCAATGTCTGACAACAACTGATGCACGGCTTTTTCTGGTGATTCCGCCCGAGTCGCTTCCCCCATTTTCAGCAACCATTGACGAAACTGCCTCAGCCTTTGCAGTGACTTGCCCTGCACCACTTGCTCTAAACCCAGTTCATCTATCGCGGTCAGCATCGAACATTGGCGATGGGTCGCGTATTCGGCTAACTTTTCAATCGTTGCCGCACCAATTTCTCGTTTCGGTACATTCACAATACGCAAAAACGCGTTATCGTCAGACTCGTTGATCAACAATCTCAAATACGCCATCACATCTTTGATTTCGGTACGCCCAAAAAAAGCCGTGCCGCCACTGATGCGATAAGGAATTTGCAATCCCTGCAACACCATCTCAAGGGTGCGCGCTTGATGATTGCCTCGATACAACACCGCGTAATCACTGTACGCCCAGCCGGATCTCAGCTTATGCGACAACACATGATTGCCCACCCACTCAACTTCTTGCTTTTCATCTTCACAGCTGACCACCCGAATGGGATCCCCTTCCCCAAATTGGCTCCACAATTTTTTCTCAAAAACATGGGGATTGTTGGCAATCACCGCGTTGGCCGCGTTTAATATGGTGTTCGTCGAGCGGTAGTTTTGCTCCAGCTTAATGACATTTAAAGTTGGAAACTCCTGTTCCAAAATCGTGAGGTTTTCAGGTCGAGCACCACGCCACGCGTAAATTGACTGATCATCATCGCCTACCACGGTGAAATGATTCATCGGCGCAACTAAGTTTTTCATCAGCTGGTATTGCGCCAAGTTAGTGTCCTGGTATTCATCCACCAACATATAACCGACACGCCCTTGCCACTTTTCTCGCACCGCCACGTCCTCGCTTAATAACAACGTGGGTTTTCGAATCAAGTCTTCAAAATCCACCGCGTTAAAGGCTTTGATCCGGCGCTCATAACCTTCAAAGACACGCGCCATCCAGTGCTCTTCATCATCCTTTGCGTTTTGCAAACACTCAACGGGTAAACGTAATTCTGATTTCCAACGACTGATGGTGGCCGTTGCCAAATCAACCGTTTCTGACGCATCTAAACGCTCTTCGGCAATCAAATCAGCGATGATCCCACGCGAATCACTGGCATCCAATAGCGTAAAACCCGACTTTAACCCCAGCGTTTTGGCTTCTCGGCGTAAAATGTCCAGGCCTAACGAATGGAAGGTGCATATTTTTAACCCCTTTGCGATGTCCCCCGAAATCTCTTGCTTGACCCGCTGCTGCATTTCTCTAGCCGCTTTATTCGTAAACGTGACCGAGACAATTTTTTTGGCTGGCAATTGACACTCTTTCAGCAAATACGCAATTTTTTGCACAATCACACTGGTTTTACCCGAGCCCGCTCCGGCCAACACTAAGACCGGACCACTGACCTGCTTCACGGCTTGCTGTTGTTGAGGGTTGAGTGTTTTTTTTGCCACGCCCGTAAGGCTCCTTACTTCATTTAATTTGCAAAAAAAGACACGCAAGATAGCACAAGAGATCCCGTATTAACAAAGCACTTCTACCCAAAACCTGTATTGCAAAATTAGTTCAAACTGGCACTATCATAAATTTAATCGATTCGTCATAAGGAGAGGCTCGATTGGCCAATTTTGAACAGCATTTAAAGTTCGCTGCCGTCGGCAGTGGCGTATTGGCGACCGTCTTATTAGGCGCCGACATGGTCACGCCTTTGCAAGCCATGGGACTGTGGTTGGTTGGCTCAATGGGGGGCATTCTCCCCGACATCGATTCTGACAACTCGACGGTATTGGATATCTTATTTGGCGGGCTAAGCTTAATTGGTATCTCGTTGGTGCTGTCGCAATGGGCCGGCGAGCTGTCTACGGTCGAAATTTGGCTGTTGATCGCCGGTTATTATGTGATGATGTTTCACATCATCCGGCGTATTTTCGAAAAATTCACCGTACACCGCGGTATTTTCCACTCCATTATCGGTGGTTTATTTTTTGGCTTCCTGACCACCGCCAGCGCTTCTCTGCTTTTAGGCTTTGAAGACACGCTCGCTTGGCTCACCGGCAGCTTTCTGTTATTTGGTTTTTTAACACACTTGGTGCTCGATGAAATCTACAGCGTCGATTTTATGAACGTGCGCATCAAACGTTCCTTTGGCACGGCACTTAAGGTGGTTGATTACAACAACTGGACGGTTTCGGCCCTGATGACCGTCGCCGCCGGTCTGGCGTTTGCGTTAACCCCCAATTTTGATGCCTTCAGTCAACTGCTGACATCGCAAGAAACCTATCTGCAGCTAAAAACGCACTTCTTGCCTTAAGTGTTTTCCACTACCTCACACTTTCTTAGGAATCCGTTCCGGCAACTCTTCTTCTTTACTGACATGACTAGGTGTGGAGGGATTTAAGACGTTACGCACCGAGCCGCCCAGTTTCTGGGCTAATTTGATCGCCACCATAGCAGCCGACTGCGGGTTCTGCCCGGTAATCAAGCCCTGATCATCCACCACATGCTCTTCCCAGGGTTTTGCCAACACCACCTCAGCACCCTGCTGCTTTAATTTGTCTTCTAATAAAAACGGCATCTGCTTTGTCATCTCGACCGCCGCTTCTTCTTCATTGGAAAATGCCGTTACTTTTTTACCTTTTACAAAGGCTTCATCCTCAATCGTGACGTCCACCAAGGCCGCTGGCCCATGACACACAGCCCCAATGGGTTTACCCGCCACCGCAAATTCTTGCACCAAGCGTTGCACATGAGGGTTATCGGGTAAATCAAACATAGTGCCATGCCCGCCTGGGAAAAACAGGGCGTCGAACATGTCGGCTTTGATGTTGTCGTT
>CAZECE010000115.1:0-3197 GCA_964510525.1 uncultured Pseudomonadales bacterium
GTTCATTTCTATGATCTGAATTATCAATATCTAAACGATCACCTTAAAGTACTGACAAGTATTCAAAAATGCGCGACTGCTCAGCAATGCTTGCCAGCAACGCATTTTGATTGGGAAAATACGCAGACCCTAACAGCGGGCAGTGATTTTGCGCAACAAAATGCCCAGCTGGGTGGCCTGAATCAGTTAGGCTACATTGCCGGTCATGCGAATTTATTCACTGGATTTTTCAATGACGACCCGTATGAGGACATCTTACGAATTCAAGACAATGGAGACCAACCTGAGCACTTTGTGGCTTTTGGGCGTTCGGATGGAGGCTTCAATATTCAGCATAACCCGTCAGGGCTGGACTTTGCTTACTACAATGGTAATACCCTTCACGAAGTTGCTGACTTAGATGGTGATGGTTTAACGGATATCATTCAAATTCAGTACGATGGCAATCATATGGTGTCCTATGCCCGAGCAGACGGTACCTTTGAAACGCACCATGACGTTTATGGATTGGAAAGAGTGCGTTTTTGGGGAAATAATACCCGATTGAATGTGGCTGATTTAGATGGTGATGGACGCTCTGATATTTTGCTGATGCAAACCGATGGTAACCATACCATTGCGTATTCTCGAGGGCGAAACCTGTTTCACATCGATGGCGCACCTGCCTACCTTGAACACGTAAAATTCACCATGAACACGTCGTTCATCTTTACCGGTCGCTTTGATCACGACCATCTGACCGATGTGCTTATTTTCAGAGCGCTTGGTGATCATACGCTGCATCTCAGTCGTGGGACTGCTGGTTTTGAAGTGCCAATTTCGCCATCGGGAATGAGCGGAAGGGCCTATTACACTGATCATACCGTGCCTGTGGTGACGGATTTTAATATGGATGGGTTCACCGATCTCATGATCATGCAGGCTGATGGTAATCATTTCCTGGCCGCATCCAATGGTTCGGGTGGGTTCAACGCTGTTGAACATGTGACAGGCTTAGAACAAAGAGGGTTTGCTAGAGAGTTCTTTCGAGCTTATGCCGTTGATGTTAACCAGGATGGTATTACAGATGTGTTAGGTTTGGATAAAAATGGCGATCATTACATAGCAAAAGGCAACGGAGACCTGACTTTTAGTGTGCAAGATCATGTGCTGGGATTTGATGGAGCTGCCAATGGGTTTGGGTTTCATCACGGCCCTCAATACGCAGCGCATTTGATTGGGGATTTTGATGGCGATAATCAATTATCATTGGTTAACTTGCAATACGATAAAAACCACTTCGCCGTTGAGCTGCTAAGACAAAAACCGAGATTAAAAGCCATTACGAATGGTGCCGGTAACAGCGTCAAAATTGATTATGCGACTAATGCTGATCACGGCGTTTATTCAAAAACGCACGCTTCTTCTTATCCTGTCATTACGGCCAATAGTATTTCGGGTGCGGTCAAAAAAGTCTCTACAGAAATTAAAGAAGGCGTTTATCGCGATACGCTTTATTATTACGAAGATTTAAAAATAGATCCTAGAGTGGGTTCGCTTGGCTTTCGGGTGATTGAAACCCAAGATTCGCTAAAAGGGACTACACAAAGAACGGAGTATGATCAGAGTTGGTCACAACGAACGGTTGGTCGCCCTCTGCTTGAAACAACCAAGAGCCTGAGTGGCGTGGAGCTCAGTAGAGCGGTGTATGAATACGGAACTTACGTTTCAGGTCGGGTGCATTCCCCTTACCTTAGAACCAGCTCCCAAACGATCCGCGATCTTAATAACAGCTTAGTAAGTACGACGACGACTGAACAGGTCGTTTCCAACAGTGCGGATACTTACAGTTACCTGCCGCAAACAGTGACGCGATGTGTATCTGAAAGCCACGCGCTAGGAGGTTCGATCATTCCGTGTGGTCATATGGCCGGCAAAATTTCAACAAACACAGTGAACTCATCCTACTACGCGCGGGGCTCTTTGAGATCGGATATGCCGGCTAAGTTAAAAACCACTACGACTCAAATGACCTTGCATAATGCCTCCCTGCCATTTTCTCAAGTAACCTCTCAGACTCGAGAAGAAAAGTATGTCTATCATAATTCGACCGGCGCCTTAAAAAGCAAAACATTGCAACCGAACGATGCCAACCTTTGGTTTAAAACAGAGTACAGTTATACCTTTAGAGGGTTGTTGCACGCGACCACCGTCAGTGGAGCCGACATGACAACGGCCACGACTAAGAATCATTATGATGCTTCCGGATTAAGTCGTCTTGCCAGTCAAGAAAATGCTAAGGGGCACATCGTGGCCACGTATCAATACACAGATTCTTCCTTCCCTTGGTTGGCGACAAAAGTGACTGATATCAATAACCAAACGATTGAAACCTTTTTTGATGAGTACGGCGAAGCGTATAGTCAAACATTCCCAAACCAAGCGCAGTCCACTACACAAAAAGGGTGGTGTTTGAATAATTGTACGGTCAGTGGCGCTGAATATTATGTTGTTAAAACTCACTCCAATGGACCTAATCAAACGTTGTACTTTGATTCTTTTGGAAGGGAGCTTCGTTCAGAAAAGGATGCACCCTATGATTCTAATACCTTAGCGACGGCTGTTGTTGATAAATCCTATGATACGGCTGGAAGACTCGTATCGGTTTCTGATCCGTATTTCAAACACGAAGGCGGGGCGGTCTTTACTACCACAGCTTATGACGATGCTGATCGGCCTACCTCCATCCGATCTCCAAATGGCAACATCCGAGTGTTTGGTTACAACGGGCGCACAACGACGCAAACAGACCGACCGTTAAACCAAGACGTAAAAGTTTCCACTCAAAAAGTGAACGGGTTAGGCCAAAAAATTGAAGTGCTGGATACGCTGAACAACAAAGTAACCTATGTGCACGATCCTTTCGGCAATTTGGTCAGAACAACGGATCCTAATGGTAATTCCGTTAATATCCAGTTCAATATTCGTGGGTTTAAAACCAAAATGGACGACCCCGATCAAGGCATTTGGCATTACACCTATTATTCAGACGGCAAACTTAAAACCCAAACCGACGCCAAAGGTCAGACCGCGACCATGACTTACGACGCCCTCGGCCGCATGACCTCCCGAGTCGAGCCCGAAGGCACCAGCAGCTGGACCTATGACAATTGCACCAACGGCAAAGGTAAGCTGTGTAGCGTCACGAACAACAACGG